>JALUYM010000393.1 GCA_027018745.1 Bacteroidales bacterium
TACGGATATCCCATTAAACGTTAGTCGTTCGTATTTGCAAAGCGACCAGAATGTAAAAAAAATTTCCGGCTACATTACACGAAAAGTAGCTGACAAACTGGCTGAACTTTTCAAAGCCGACAGGAAAAATTTTGAAGAAAAATGGGATGATATCAAAGTGTTCATTGAATACGGGATGATTTCCGAACCAAAATTCTATGACAAAGCTGAAAAATTTGCCCTCTTGAAAAACACCGATGGCAAATATTTTACCTTGGATGAATACAAAAAAGAGATCGAAAAAACACAGAAAAACAAAGATAAAAAGCTGATCTATCTGTATGCAAACAACGTGGACGAACAATACACTTACATTCAAACGGCCAAAGAACGCGGCTATGATGTATTGTTGATGGACGGCGTTCTGGATCCGCATTTTATCAATACGTTGGAACAAAAGCTGCCTGATACTTCTTTTGCCCGGGTTGATTCCAACACCATTGACAAGCTCATCGAAAAAGAGGAGGAGGTACCGTCAAAACTGGATGACAAACAAAAGGAAAAAGTGAAAGCAGCTTTTGAAAGAAATATCGATAAAAAACAGTTTGAAATCACTTTTGAGAACCTGAGCGAAACGGAAATGCCTATCACCATTACCCAAAACGAATTTATGCGCCGGATGAAAGATATGGAAGCTGTTGGGGGAAGCCCCATGATGGGAATGGGAAGCCTTCCCGAAACGTACAATCTGGTGGTGAATGCAAATCATCCGCTCATTGCAAGAATTCCTGAAATGGAAGATGAGAAAAAAGTGGATGAACTCATCAGCCAAATCTATGACCTCGCACGACTTTCCAAAAACCTGCTCAAAGGAAAAGAGCTGGATGAGTTTGTCAAAAGAAGTGTGAAATTAGTGAATTAAAGCACGATACAAACGTTTGCAAGGCGCAGGAAACAATGAAACTGCGCCTTGCTTTTTTATAGCAAATCCGGTGGTGACACAAAAAACCCAAATGGATAAAACAAAAAAATAGTATCTTAGCACAAATTTAAAACAACAGAGAAAAAGATGAAAAAATCCTGGATAATAATTATTGTCATTGTTGTGGCCCTTGCCCTTGTTTACGGATGGGTAAAAGGCTCATACAATGGCATGGTCAACAAGCAGGAAGCCGTAAAAGCCCAATGGTCACAGGTAGAAAATGTATACCAGCGCCGTGCCGACCTGATCCCCAATCTGGTAAACACCGTAAAAGGCTATGCCAAACACGAAAAAGAAACACTGGAAGGGGTGGTAGAAGCCAGGGCCAAAGCCACTTCGGTCAATATCGATGCCAATCATTTGAATCCGCAAATGCTGAAACAATTCCAAAAGGCCCAGGACGGATTATCACAGGCACTTTCAAGGTTAATGGTTGTGGTTGAACGCTATCCCGACCTGAAAGCCAACCAAAACTTTTTGGAATTGCAGGCCCAGCTCGAAGGCACCGAAAACCGCATTGCCGTGGAACGCCGTCGGTTTAACCAGGAAACACAGGCCTACAACGTCTATATCAAAATGTTTCCCCGTAACATTTTGGCCAACATGTTCGGATTCAAACCAAGACCCTATTTCAAAGCAGAAAAAGGTGCTGAAAAAGCCCCACAGGTTAAATTTTAAAAAGGAAAGGGTCACCCATGAGTCCTTCAGCTAAACGGTTTTTCTCTAAAGAAGAGCAAGAACAAATCCTGAACGCCATCCTCAATGCCGAAATGGATACATCAGGCGAAATAAGGGTACACATCGAAACAGTTTTTAAAGGCAATGTATTGGACAGAGCTGCTTTCATTTTCAAAAAACTGAAAATGCACCGTACCGAGTTACGCAATGGTGTATTATTTTATCTCGCCGTGAAAAGCCACAAATTCGCTATCATAGGCGATGTGGGAATTAACAAGGAAGTTCCCGAAAATTTCTGGCACGACATCAAAGAGAAAATGACGGAATATTTCAAAGAAAACAAATTTACCGAGGGACTGGTTTACGGCATTACCGAAACCGGGAAACACCTCAAAAAACATTTCCCCCATCATTTGGACGACATCAATGAGCTGCCCGATGACATTTCATTCGGGAAATAAAAAAAAGGACAAGGACAGCAATGAAAAAACTCAAAATTTCCAGCATACTTTTTCTTGTACTGCTGCTTTTCTCGGTGCAAGTATCAGCATCGGACATCCCGCCAAGGCCGAACCCGCCGCGGTTGGTCAATGATTTTGCCGGCATACTTACCCCAAGCCAGGTAAAAAGCCTTGAATACGATCTGCGCTATTTTAACGATACCACTTCGAACCAAATCGTAGTAGTAACCATGAAATCGCTCAATGGAATGGACCCTGCCATGTTTGCCACTGAGCTGGGAGAAAAATGGCAGGTAGGCCAAAAGAAATTCGACAACGGGGTTGTTATACTCATAAAACCCAAATATGGCAACAGCCGGGGGCAGGCGTTCATTGCGGTAGGTTACGGGCTGGAACCAGTCATTCCGGATGCCATAGCCAAGGAAATCGTTGAATATGAAATGATCCCCAGTTTCAGAAAAGGAAACTATTATGCCGGTATTCGAAAAGCCACAACAACCATCATGAAACTGGCTTCGGGAGAGATTAGTGCCAAGGGATATAACAAGATGCATGAAAAATCGCCCTGGACAGCAATGGTACCCTTTTTGGCCATTCTCATCATTTTCCTGTTGATCAGGATGAGCAACGCCCGTTCGTACAGTGTAGGAAAAGGAGTTTCTTTCTGGACCGCTTTCCTGCTGGGCAGTATGCTGGGCGGAGGAATGGGTTCCGGTAACTGGAATGACTTCTCGGGAGGTGGTTCGGGCAGCGGCTTTGGCGGCGGTTTCAGTGGCTTCGGAGGAGGCGGATTCGGCGGCGGCGGCGCAGGCGGAAGCTGGTAGGTAAAAGGAAAAAGACAAAAAAGCTAAATGGCAACTGCCTGACCATCGTCTGACAACTGCCTGACCATCGTTTGACAACTGCTTGACAACCGTCTGACAACTGTCTGACAATCTTTTGACCACTGCCTGGCTTCTCCGTTCAAACCAACAAACAGAAGTAAAATTTTTATAAATTAACCCGCTTATACCTTGAGCGTTAAGATAAAGTTTTTATCTTTGCACCCAATTTTTTGAAAGGGATTCAATAAAATGATAAAAGTTACATTACCTGACGGTTCGGTGAAACAGGTTGCACAAGGCAGCACCGCTTTGGATATAGCCCGCGAAATAAGCGAAGGCCTTGCCCATAACGTATTGGCAGCCAAAGTAAACGGCAAAGTGGTCAATGCCACATTGCCCATTGAAGAAGATGCTTCATTGCAATTGTTCACGTGGAACGACCCGGAAGGAAAAGCCACTTTGTGGCATTCTTCTGCCCATCTGATGGCAGAGGCTATTGAATTACTTTATCCGGGAGTCAAATTTGGTATTGGCCCCGACATTGAAAACGGATTTTATTATGACATTGATTTTGGCAATTATGAAATCTCTGAAAAGGATTTCCCCAAAATCGAGAAAAAGATGCTGGAGCTGGCACGTGAAAAACAGGAATTCGTGCGTAAAGAAGTCTCTAAAGCCGATGCCCTCGCCTATTTCAAAGAAAAAGGCGATGAATACAAGCTCGAACTCATCGAAGACCTGGAAGACGGTGAGATCACTTTTTACGAAAGCGGTCATTTTACCGATTTGTGCCGCGGCCCGCACATTCCGCATACCGGTTTTATCAAAGCGGTAAAACTTATGAAAATTGCCGGAGCCTATTGGCGCGGTGACGAAAACCGCAAACAGCTGACCCGCATTTACGGCATTACTTTTCCCAAAAAAAAGGAACTGACTGAATACCTGGCCCTGCTGGAAGAAGCCAAAAAACGGGACCACCGCGTGCTGGGCAAACAGCTGGAACTTTTCACCTTTTCTCAAAATGTGGGACAGGGACTTCCCCTGTGGCTTCCCAAAGGGGCACAGCTTCGCGAACTGCTGGAGCAATACCTGAAAAAAGTACAACGTGCCGCCGGTTACCAGCCGGTCATAACACCGCATATCGGGAACGTGAACCTGTACAAAACTTCCGGTCACTACCAAAAATACGGCGAAGAGTCGTTTCGTCCCATTAAAACTCCGGTGGAGGGCGAAGAGTTTTTCCTGAAACCGATGAACTGTCCCCACCACTGCGAAATTTACAAATCGAGCCCCCACTCATACAAAGAGCTGCCCATCCGCTATGCGGAATTCGGAACCGTTTACCGTTACGAACAAAGCGGCGAGTTGCACGGGCTGACACGCGTAAGAGGTTTTACCCAGGACGATGCCCATATTTTCTGTGCTCCCGACCAAATCAAAAGCGAATTCAACGGAGTGATCGACATCATCGAAAAAATATTTACCGCCCTGGATTTCAATGATGTGATCATTCAGATATCGTTGCGCGACCCGGATAATCCGGAAAAATATATCGGATCGGACGAAAACTGGGAAAAGGCAGAAAAAGCCATTATGGAAGTAGCTGAAGAACGAAAACTGAATACAGTTGTAGAATATGGTGAAGCAGCTTTTTACGGACCAAAAATGGATTTTATCGTCCGCGATGCCATTGGTCGCAAATGGCAGCTTGGTACTATCCAGGTCGACTACAACCTGCCCGAGCGTTTCGAGCTGACCTATATAGGTGCCGACAACGAAAAACACCGTCCGGTCATGATCCACCGTGCACCATTCGGTTCAATGGAACGTTTTGTAGCAGTCCTGATTGAGCATTGTGCCGGTGAATTTCCTCTCTGGTTAACCCCTGTTCAGGCTATTATTTTGCCTATTAGCGAAAAATATACCGCATACGCTAAAAAAGTATTAAATTTGTTGGCGAATTGGAACGTTCGTGCCGAGCTGGATGACAGAAATGAAAAAACAGGACGTAAGATCAGGGATGCAGAAATAAAAAAGATCCCTTATATGTTGATTGTCGGGGAGAAAGAAGAAGAAAGCGCACAGGTATCGGTAAGAAAACATAAGAAAGGCGATATCGGGGTTATGCCTGTCGAAACTTTCGCAAATAAAATAAACGAAGAAGTAACTGAGTTAATGAATATTAATCAATAAGGAGGATAAAAAAATAGCAAAGTACAGAGGACGGGGAAGGGGCCCCAGATACGTAAAAAAAGAAGACCCTAACAAAATTAATGAGCACATTTCCGCACCTGTCGTCAGGCTGGTAGGCGATAATGTGGAAGTTGGAATTTATCAACTGCGTGAAGCGCAAGCCAAAGCAGATGAATTGGGGTTGGACCTGGTGGAAATTTCACCCAAAGCCAATCCGCCTGTTTGTAAAATCATGGATTACAAGAAATACCTTTACGAACAGAAGAAAAAACAAAAAGAAATCAAAGCCAAAACGGCTAAAGTAGTATTAAAAGAAATCAGGCTCGGCCCCAACACGGACGATCATGATTTTAATTTTAAAATAAGACATGCCACCAAGTTTTTGCAGGATGGCGCTAAAGTTAAAGTAGACGTGTTCTTTAGAGGAAGATCTATCATTTACAAAGACAAAGGAGAATATATTTTGTTGCGTTTTGCCCAGGAATTGGAAGATTATGCCAAAGTGGAACAACTTCCAAAACTGGAAGGAAAACGGATGATCATGATCCTCTCGCCTAAGAAAACAGAAAAGAAATCAAAGTAAAACTACATATATTAACCATTAAAAATCATTTTGTGCTATGCCAAAAATGAAAACAAAATCCGGTGCTAAGAAGAGATTTGTGCTGACGGGTTCCGGTAAAATCAAAAGGAAACATGCGTACAAAAGTCACATTCTGACGAAAAAGTCAAAAAAGCGTAAACGTAACTTAACTTACTTTAGCATTATTGACAAAGCTGACGAAAAGAACATTCGCCGCATGATCCAAGGGTAATCAAATCAATTGTTTCATTTTGTTACAGCTCTGTAAAGTTTCCCGGCAAAGTATCGGGAACGCTATAACGAAAAAAATTTAAAAAAATGCCAAGATCAGTTAACACTGTTGCGTCAAGGGCACGCAGAAAAAAAGTAATGAAGCAGGTCAAAGGACAATTTGGCCGCAGAAAAAATGTATGGACGGTTGCAAAAAATGCTTACGAAAAAGGCCTCGGTTATGCTTACCGCGACAGACGGACCAAAAAACGTAATTTCCGTGCACTGTGGATTCAGCGCATCAATGCAGGCGCCCGTCTTCACGGGATGTCCTATTCGGAATTCATGGGGAAACTTCACGCCAAGAACATTCAGCTAAACCGCAAGGTCCTTGCCGATTTGGCCATGAACAACCCCAAAGCTTTTAAAGCCGTTGTTGATGCTGTAAAAAAGTAAACCGGCACCATAAGCTTTTATACAAAAAGTCCTGCTGAAATTCAGCAGGATTTTTTATTTTATATTCACTTGCAAAGGCCTCTCCCATTAAAAGCAAAGGAGAGCCCCCCTATTTCTTTTTCAACAACCAATAATAATCTTCCTGTCCTTTCTCGATACCTTCCGGCGTTAACTGGAGCCAGTAACCCGGCGTAACAACTTTGTCATCAAGAGTTTTTAACCGCAACTCATAAACATATACCACAGGATTAAACAACATATCTGTAACTCCCACGGTAAAAAGGTTTCCTTCTTCACCGCTTTGTTCGGTTTTAACCTCAAATCCATTGTGTTCCAACAGTTTCCTCAAAAATTCAGCTCTTTCTTTGGAGATATTTTCCTCCACC
>JALUYM010000394.1 GCA_027018745.1 Bacteroidales bacterium
CAAAGAAGACGAAAACTGTAATGAGCTTATTTTCAGATAATTAA
This sequence comes from Bacteroidales bacterium, assembly GCA_027018745.1. Lineage (GTDB taxonomy): Bacteria > Bacteroidota > Bacteroidia > Bacteroidales > F082 > Sulfidibacterium. The sequence goes on from JALUYM010000394.1 coordinate 45, forward strand.
CTTTGAGTACTTAGCGAAAAAATATGGCGGCCTTTGCGTGAAACAAACTTAAAGCTGGTCAGGATTTGCCATCCGCCTTATTGTGTAAATTGTTTATAAATTGCCTCCTGCCGTTGAAAACAACATGTTAAATAATAAACAAACAAAAGAATTAGTATTAATTTTGCAACGCAAAAGCAAAAATGGACTGTTTTTGTAAACGACTGTTCTTTATAAGTTTACATTAAAAATAGCAGAATGATTCAGAATACTTTTTTGTCCCGACACAACGGTCCCCAAAACAAGGATGTACAACACATGCTCCAAAAAATGGGATTGTTTTCGGTAGAACAGCTTATCGACCAAACCGTACCTGCCGGCATACGGCTGAAAGAAGACCTGGACCTCGAAGAGGGAATGGATGAATACAGCTACCTGCAACACATGCGGAAACTGGCTTCGCAAAATAAAATCTATAAAACTTACATAGGTCAGGGATATTACAACACCATTGTCCCGCCTGTGATTATGCGCAATGTGTTTGAGAACCCGGGCTGGTATACATCTTATACACCCTACCAGGCAGAGATCAGCCAGGGACGTCTGGAGGCTTTGCTCAATTTTCAGACCATGGTTTCCGATCTGACCGGTTTGCCGTTGGCCAACTCCTCATTGCTTGATGAAGGAACAGCTGCCGCTGAGGCGATGCTGATGTTTTACCATGCCCGTCCGCGGGCACTGGTCAAAGCCGGGGCCAATGTCTTTTTGGTTTCTGATAAAATTTTTCAGCAAACTATCGAAGTGTTGAAAACCCGAGCCGGATCCCGGGGTATTGAACTGCAAATCACCGATGAGGAACATTTCGAGTTGACCGACCGGGTTTTCGGCTGCATCATTCAATATCCTGACAAAAACGGACAGATTACCGATTATACATCATTGGCAGCCAAACTGAAAGAAAAGAACATACCGTTGGCCGTAGCGGCCGATTTATTGAGTTTAACATTATTAACGCCTCCGGGCGAATGGGGTGCAGATGTTGTGCTGGGTTCTTCACAGCGCTTTGGTGTGCCCGTGGGTTACGGCGGTCCGCATGCAGCGTATTTTGCTGTCACCGAAACTTACAAACGGCAAATTCCCGGCCGGATTATTGGTGTTTCCAAAGATGCCAACGGAAAAACAGCTTTGCGCATGGCGTTGCAAACCCGGGAACAACATATTAAAAGAGAGAAGGCTACTTCTAACATATGTACAGCACAGGCTTTGCTGGCTATTATGGCCGGATTTTATGCTGTTTACCATGGAAAAGAAGGACTGGTTGAAATCGCCTCCCGTATTCATTCGTTTACGGTTGACCTGGCCGGGGCTCTTGCGGCGTATGGTTACAAAAACCTGAATGAAAATTATTTCGATACGCTTTATGTTCAAATTCCGAAGGAGTTCAATACGGCGTTGGTGCGTGTAAAAGCCCTCGAAAATGAGATCAACCTGTTTTATCCCGACGAAAGCCACATTGGCATCAGCTTGGACGAAACCACCCGCCGCGAAGAGGTGGAAAAACTGGTGTCGGTTTTGGCTGATGCGGCCGGTTCAACCGTGCAGCCCGTTTCTTTCGGAAACCCGGAAAAAAACCTGAATAAAGGCATTCCCGCGGCCTTACGCCGTACCAGCGATTTTATGGCGCACCCGGTTTTTAAAAAATACCATTCCGAAACACAAATGATGCGCTACCTGAAGGCGTTGGAAAACAAAGACCTGGCCCTCAACCGCACCATGATACCGCTGGGGTCGTGTACCATGAAACTGAATGCGGTTTCGGAAATGATGCCCGTGAGCTGGCCTGAATTTACAGATATTCATCCGTTTGTACCGAAAAACCAGGCCGCCGGCTATCAGGCCCTCATCAGCGAAATGGAAGAAATCCTTTGCAAAGTTACCGGTTTTGAGGCCATGTCGTTCATGCCTAATTCGGGCGCTGCCGGCGAATATACGGGGCTTATGGTCATTCGGGCCTACCTGCACAGCCGTGGTGAACAACACCGTAACGTTTGCCTTATTCCTGCTTCTGCCCACGGTACAAATCCTGCCAGCTCGGTGATGGCCGGCTTCAATGTGGTGGTGGTCAAAACCGATAAAAACGGCAACATCGATGTGGATGACCTGAAACAAAAAGCGGAACAGTACAAAGATACCCTCGGAGCTTTGATGGTGACTTACCCGTCAACGCATGGTGTTTTTGAAGAAGCTATTCGCGAGATTATCGACATCATCCATTCCCACGGCGGACAGGTTTACATGGATGGCGCCAACATGAATGCACAGGTCGGGCTGACCAGTCCCGGGTTTATCGGAGCTGATGTTTGTCATCTGAATCTGCACAAAACCTTTGGCATCCCTCACGGCGGTGGCGGTCCGGGGGTGGGGCCTATTGGTGTGGCCAAACATTTGAAACCATTCCTGCCCGGACATGTTTATGTGGAAACCGGCGGGGAACAGGGTATTACGGCGGTTTCTTCTGCTCCTTACGGAAGCGCCCTGGTGCTGCTCATTTCTTACGGATACCTGAAAATGCTGGGCAAAACCGGCCTGAAGGAAGCCACGAAAATGGCCATCCTCAATGCCAATTACCTGAAAGAAGAACTTAAAGACGATTACCCCATTCTTTATACCGGCAAAAACGGCCGGGTGGGTCATGAAATGATACTTGATTGTAATACTTTTAGTAAAACGGCCGGGATAGAAGTAATTGATATTGCCAAAAGGCTGATGGATTATGGTTTTCATGCGCCAACGGTGGCTTTTCCGGTGCACGGAACGTTGATGGTGGAGCCCACCGAAAGCGAACCACTCGAAGAACTGGACCGTTTTGTAGCAGCCATGAAAGCCATTCGTGAAGAGATTCGTGAAGTGGAGGAGGAAAGGGCCGAACGTAAAAACAATGTGGTATCCAACGCACCGCATACGGCGGAGATGGTCATTGCCGATGATTATGCATTGCCTTACAGTCGTGAAAAAGCAGCCTTTCCGCTGGAATGGGTGCGCATCGATAAATATTTCCCTCCGGTAGCCAAGATCGATGATGCTTATGGCGACCGCAACTTGTGCCCCTGTTTGCCTGTGAGTGAATATGAAGGTCCTAAAGTGGAAGTTAAAACATTTTGATAATAAAGTTTTTGCTTAATTGCAATAAAAAAATCCAGTCAATTTACTGACTGGATTTTTTTATTGCATGCAGGATTGTTAAACCATGGTAATGCGTGTCCCGCCGTTGTCAACACCCAACAGGTTCGTTTCGGTGATAATAGTGTCTTTTCCTGTGCTTTCAACAAAATTGATAGCGGCCCGTACTTTGGGTGCCATACTTCCTTCACCAAACTGGCCTTCGGCAAGATAACGTTTGGCTTCGGTGAGGCTCATACGATCGATGGCTTTTTCCTGCGGCGTATTGAAGTTGATAAAGACTTTGGGGATGTCCGTCAGGATAAAAAGCTTATCAGCCCGGATACCCACTGCCAGCCTCGATGAGGCCAGGTCTTTGTCGATCACGGCGTCGATGCCCTGCAATTTGTTTTCTTCCACATAAAAGCAGGGAATCCCGCCACCGCCCACGGCAATGACAATGTGCCCTTCACGGGCAATTTTTTCAATGGTTTTCTGGTTGAAAATCATCATGGGGTTGGGAGAAGCCACCACTTTGCGCCAGCCCCGTCCGCGGGCATCTTCCTTAAAAACAGAACTGGTTTCTTTCATAATGGCTTCAGCCTCCTCTTTGGTGTAATAAGGGCCTACCGGTTTGGTGGGGTTTTTAAAAGCAGGGTCATTTTTGTCAACCAAAACCTGTGTTACCAATGTTACAATATCCCGTTCTTTATCTTCTTTCATTAATACATTACGAAGTTGTTGTTCCAGCACATAGCCAATAAACCCCTGAGAATAAGCACCACAAATGTCAAGGGGCATTTCCGGAATTCCGTAAACTTGTTTTCCTGCTGCATTGGCCAGCATAATGTTTCCGACCTGGGGACCATTGCCATGGGTGAGCACCATGTTATATTTTCTTTTCATGAGTTTCAGTAATTTCTTACCGGCATCATAGGCGTTGGTTTCCTGTTCATCGATCGTTCCTTTTTGGCCTGCCCTGAGTAGCGCATTTCCGCCAAAAGCAACAACAGCTAATTTTTTCATGATTTAAAATTTTAAGGTTTGCTTAAAAAAGTGCAAAAGTAAGAAATTCCGGTGGTTTGTTTGCTTCCGGTTAAGTCTTGTTCAAACAATATGGTCGTTTTTATTCTGAAAATGCTGTTGGATAAACCTGTTCATTACCGGTTTTACAATTCGATAAACGACTTTAAAACATGTAAAAAATCAGTTAAAGCTGTAATACCCAACAAAGGTTTTTCACTGTTGGGAATTAGTTGCAAACCACAATCCGGATATCTTTTCTCAATTTCCTGAGTATTAAAGTCTTTTTGATATTTATTAAGAATGATATTCTTAATTGAAATGTTAAATTCAGCCAGATGATTGACGATAAGTGCTGATTCAGAAAATGAAAGTTTGTCTGTATTCATCACCAGGTTCAATTGCGTTTTGTCACTGTCTTCAAAAATAATTTTTAATTTTTTATACTCTTCAATTTGCTGAAACAGTTTGTTACGGATTTTGTCTGTTTCGATTTCCTTTTTGCCAAGTTTAACTTTGGTGATAATCTTTCTTTTTTCAATAATCTTGTTTCTAAGATTCAACAGATTATCAAGCCACAACAGGGAAAGGTGTGGTAACGTCAGAAATTTCAGAGTGAGTGCGGTGGGGGGCATATCAAAGATAATATAATCCTCATCTTTGGCTTTTTCCTGGATGTTTTTGTATGCCAGAAGCATGGCATATTCTTCTATTCCGGGAGAATATTTGATAATATCAAGATAATTTTCAAGATTGAAGGCGGTAAGGTAAGAATAACTGCGTTTTATCTGAAACTGAATATCAGAGAGATATTTTTTTACCCAAAAAGCAATTTCAACTTCGGATATGGAAAGGTTTTTGTGGATTTTTACCGGTTTCCCGGAGAATTTCTTTTCAAAGATATCGCTTTGATTGTGTGCCGGATCAAGCGAAACCAGATAAACCTTTTTCCCTTTTTCGGCCAAATGCAGGGCTGTTAGTGCTGAGGATGTTGATTTCCCCACGCCTCCTTTCCCAAGAAAAAAAATATTTTTGGTTTCTTTGCCCATTTCAGATAACATCAAAAGTTGACAATAAATCAGAGAGGGGGCTTTGTGCTGTGTCTACCTTGTTGAGCATGAGTACAAAGTGTTTTTCCATTTCTGGGAGCAGGTCCAGCGTAATTTGCATGGGCGGGGAAGGAAACCCTATAAATGAACCCAATACCAATAATCCAAAAATGTTTTCCATCTCGCCCAGTTCAAATTCGAGTGTTTCCACAGCTGTTTCCCCCATTGTATTTTTGTATGATTCCCAACCTTGTTTTAACAAGTCCAGAAACTTTTTACTCAGGCTTTCTTTTTCCATACAGGTTTATCTTGTTTTCCGGATAGTTTCATTCTGAATATTTTCATCTCAAAGATAACTCTTTTTTCGGAAGGATAATAATAGTAACCGCCATAAATAGCAAACAGGGTGATGAGAATGTCAGCTGTTTCCGGCATGTTCATTACAACCGAGATGATAAGAAAATATGGGGCAAGAAGTGCTGTGCCGGATAAAACCCGTTCGAAAGTGATAAATGTGTCAGGTAAAATCTGTTTTCTGTTTCTGATTTTGTATACAAAATAGCTCCTGTAAAAAACAGGCAGGGCAATGCCCATAATCCCTGCCAGTGTTGTAACAATAATTGAAATTGTTTGACCCGGTACCACAGTGGTATTCGTCAGCTTAAAATGATATTTAAACAAAAAAGCCAATGCCAACAGTATTATGGCAGGGATCAGTTGCCTGAAATAAACTTTTTTCAGTGTTTTGGCTGTTTCTGACGGATCCATAAATTTGAAATTGATACTGTGTTCTTAAAAATAACCTTTACAAAGAAAACAACGATTATAAATGTTACCGGTTGGATAAAAGAATATGCCGTTTCTATCAGGCTGCCTTTTTCATTTCTTTTTCCATTAAGTTTTCTTCATAATGGGTTTTAAAGAAAATGATTACCCCTTCAATGGCAACCCATATCATGCTGATAATGATGATCAGGTTCAAAGCCTGAAGCAGAAAATTGTGATTGTTCTCAAAATCCAACTGGTTTTCTACTGCAGCCCAGAGAGATACAGCCAACATAAAAACAGCCGGAAAAGCACTGATAGCCCACCCCCACTTTGTACGTGCCCGCAAATAGATGGTGACAACAATAAGCGCCAGAGCTGCCAGTGTTTGGTTTACTGCTCCGAATAAAGGCCACAGGGCAAGAGCCCCCTTTCCGTTGGCCCCCGTGGAAAAAATCAGTAGCAAAGCCACTGCCACAACAAACGCTGTTGAAACATATTTATTTTTAAAAGTTCTTGGAAAGGTTTCTGTTAACAAATACCTTTGGACACGGGTAGCAGTATCCATGGTTGTTCCTGCAAAAGAGGCTACAAACACTCCCATAAGTGTCATGGCAATAACTTTTGGAATGCCAATGGTTTCAATCATATTGGCTGCCCCTTCTACAAAAGCACCTACTTTAGAGCTCAATCCGCCTGCAGCAGCCCA
>JALUYM010000395.1 GCA_027018745.1 Bacteroidales bacterium
TTGTGGTTTCGCTTTTATGCCAGGTTTCAAAATCAATTTTAAACCCCGACATTTCAAACAAAGCAGAAAAAGGGTCAATAACATTTTTGCCAAAAGAATGAAGGGCTTTGTTCCGGGCTTCTTTTGCAACCTTGAGCAATAACGAAACTTCTTTTATCAGGTTTTCATCGCTTATCCAGTTTAACCAGGGCATACTTTATCAGGGCTTGGGTTAAAAGTACGATAAAAGTATAAAAAAACCCGACAAGAAATACGAACGCCTTTTTTAGCCGGTTATTTGGAATAAACCCTGTTCAAATACCGGATAATGGCATAACCAACCTCTTTGGCAAAATTCACAGGTACGGCATTTCCTATTTGTTTATATTGATGCGAAACCGGGCCGGCAAACTGCCAGTCATCCGGAAAAGTCTGGATACGGGCATATTCCCTGACCGTAAAAGGCCGCGTTTCTTCCGGATGGCAACGTTCTGTCTGTTTTTGTGCCGGGCTGCACGTCAGGGTAAGGCTCGGCTCATCCCAGCTCATCCTTCTTGCCATTCCTGTTTTGCCGCCGCCAAGGTAAAAACTGCCACCCATGTATTCTTTTTGTATTTCAACCGGCAGGTCGCGCCAATATCCGCCCGCAGGCACCAAATCCAGTACTTTTTTCTTTTTTTCCGGGTATTTGGACCCGGGCGAGGGGGGCACATCAGTATCAAACAGTTCCCCTTTTTTTAAAGCATCCCTGAGGGTATAAATTTTATGGTAAGGTTTGGGAAACTCAAACAAAGCCGGGTTAAAATCTTTCCGGATGCCGACAATCAAAACACGCTCCCTTTTCTGGGGGACTTTATAAAAAATGGTTTTAAAAACCCTCGGCATAATCACATTGTAACCAATCTCATCCAATACGGAAATCATTCCCTGAATTGTCCGGCCATTGTCATGGGTCAGCAAGCCCCTGACATTTTCCCCCACACAAATCGGCGGTTTCGTTTCATTGACCACCCGGGCAAAATCATAAAACAAGGTACCACGTGCATCTTCCAGGCCGAGCTTCTTGCCGGCATAACTAAAGGCCTGGCAGGGAAATCCTCCGGTCACCACATCCACCCTGCCTTTTAGGTCTTCAAATGAAACATTTTTTATGTCTTCTTCTATCACATTCCATTCCGGACGGTTTTTCCTTAACGTTTCGCAGGCCCAGTGGTCTATCTCATTCAATGCCAGGCAATTTATCCCCGCTTCTTCCAAACCAAGCGCCAGGCCGCCGGCTCCGGCAAACAATTCAATCGCATAGTAATCTTTATCGGGGCGGACAAGATTATCATTCCCTTCCGGGTGAAAAAGAAAATCAAGGCTGTCGAAAATCTTCAACTGGTCTTTATGATAAACCCGGTAATTGCTCATGGGTTCCCTCACAGCAGGCAGTTTTCCGTTCCTGTCCCATCTTCTCAGGGTCTCCTTACTAACTGATAACAAATCCGCAACTTCCGATATCGAATAATACTCTTTCATTTTATAACCATCTTATACAACATTATACATGGTTACAAAGATACTTTTATTTCTCATTAAAAAAAGCTTATTTTGTAAAAAATAACAACAATCTTCCAGGCCGTGAAAAAATATCCCGAAAAGCGAATTAAAGTCCCCAGGTTTACGGAGGAGAACGGGTTTTATACCACAAAGAAAAGGTCGGAACTGATGGGAAAAATAAAATCGAAAAACACAAAACCAGAAATCAGTTTAAGAAAAGCCCTTTGGCATTTGGGATACCGGTACAGGAAAAATGTTAAATCGTTGCCCGGCAATCCTGACCTGGTTTTTTCAAAATACAAACTGGCCGTTTTTGTTGATGGTGAATTTTGGCATGGATACAACTGGGAACAAAAAAAACTGACCATTAAATCAAACCGTGATTTCTGGATACCCAAAATAGAAAGGAACATGCAGCGCGACAAGGCCAACAACGATCTCCTTGAAAAGCAGGGATGGCATGTTATGCGGTTTTGGGCCAACGATATTAAAAAAGACCTTAATTTTTGCGTTGGGAAGGTCGTTTCATACCTCGACCAGTTTCCCTGATAAACCTGTGACATTTGATGTCCGGCTCCTGACTTTATCTTATTTTTGCGCAAAAGTATTTTTTATGCACCCTCTTTTTTCATTCATCCGTACCCGTTTGTTGCAGGGCCAAAAGGTTATGCTGCTGACCGTGGTGGACCGCGAAGGCAGCAGTCCCGGGAAAACCGGGTTCAAAATGGCCGTGGCCTCCGATGGCAGTTTTACCGGATCTATTGGAGGCGGGGTCATGGAGCACCGGCTGTCGGAACAGGCCAAACGCCTGCTGAAACAAGAAAAAACGCTTTCCCCGTTTCTTGTTTTCCAGGATCACGACCCGGAAGCCTCCCAGAACCGCTCGGGCATGATTTGCTCAGGTGGCCAGACCATTGCCTTTACACCACTGTCACAACAAGACCTGCCTGCCGTTACAGCCTTGGTTTCAGCCCTGGAAAAAGAGAAAAAAGGTGTTTTTGCCCTTTCGGAAAAAGGGTTTGCCTTTCAGGAAAATGTGGTGCTGGGTAAATCTTCGGAAAGCCGGATTGTTTCCGAAAACCAATGGGAATACCATGAGCAAACCGGTATGCCCGACACGCTATACATTTTCGGCGGGGGCCATGTGGGGCTGGCACTTTCCAAAGTTTTCAGCAACCTGAATTTTAAGATTGTCCTTTTCGACAACCGTCAGGGATTGAATACTTTTGAAGAAAACCTGTTTGCCGGAGAAAAACAGATTGTCGATTACAGGAAAGCAGCTTCGCTGGTTCCCGAAGGTTTCAATATATATGTGGTGATTGTTACTTTTGCCCATAAAAGTGATGAGCAGGTGCTGGAACAAATGTTGGGTAAAAACATAAAGTATCTCGGCATGATGGGCAGCGACAAAAAAATTGAAACTATTTTCAACAACTTGAGAGAAAAAGGCTTTACCGAAGAACAATTTTCTAAAGTTCATGCCCCTGTCGGTTATCCCATCAACAGTGAAACGCCGGCCGAAATCGCAGTAAGTATTGCGGCGGAAATTATTGCCGTGAAAAATGGAAGGTGACTTTTTACCACAAAGGCTGCCAAAAACCAAAACTTTCATCAGTCTGCCCGTGGCGGACAGCTCAGTCAGTTGGGGATGTCCAAAAAGTCTAACTCTAACCATCATTAGTAGGAAACAGGGCAGACAACGTACGATCTATAACGAAGCAATCTCTTGACAAAGGATCTGTTCTCCGGAAGATTGCTTCTGCCCTGCCATCGGCAGACCATCGCAATGACTGATTTTTTCTTATTCTCAAAATCTCACATTTTGCAGGCTTTCCGTATGTAAGTCTTATCTCAAACTCAGGTTAATAAAACGTAATCCTGTTATCCTGAATATCAGCAGCATCTTTTATGGCAATGTAAGGATAACCTTCCATGACCCGCTGTCTGAAAGAATACAGATAAGAACTGACAAAAGCATTGTAATCGGACAGTTTACCGGCTTTCTGTACATTATCCAGTTTCACGACAAAAGTGGCAGCATTGCCCACGATGGGCTGGCTGGTACTACCTGTTTTCATGCCAAATATTGTTCCGATAACTTTGTCTTCCATGCCAAAACCGACAATATTACGGGTATCAAAAGTAAGGGTCATGGATTGTTTTTTGGCATTCATGGCGCTGGCAATCTTGTTTAGATCGCCATGAAAAGCTTTCATTTTATTGGCAAGGTATTTTCCTTTTGCCAAATTGACAACGAACGGTCTGATTTGGTCTTTTACTGCTTCAAGGGGCGGAATTCCGGGTTCAAACTTTTTGGTTACCACCGCCACCACATACTGGTTTTCGAGATCAAAAACGTTGGAAACGGCACCCACATCTGTACTGCTTTTGAATGCCCATCGAACAATACTACGTGCATTTTGCAGTCCCGGAATATAATAAGTAGTTTCATACATTCGGGGCATTACCCTCAGCTGCAAATGGTCCTTTTGAGCCTTTGCTTCAAGGGCTTTTTGGGAATGCACTCCGGAAGCGAACTGACTGGCTTTAGCAAATACGTTCATATACGTGGCATTGCTGGGAACAATATCCTGCGTGATAACAGCTACTTTTACTTTTTTGTTAAAGTCTTTTTTACCAGTAACTTTAATGACATGATAGCCAAATGGTGTTTCGGCAACTGTAAAGTGGCCTACTTTGGTTTTCACAACAGCTTCATTGAATCCATACACCATGCTTCCATCAGTAAACCATCCCAGGTTACCATGATTTATTTGTTCCGAACCATCGTTGGAAAACTTATCGGCCAGTTGCCTGAATTTTGAGGGGTTGCGTTTCAGGACACGGTACAAACTATCGGCCAGTTTTTTAGCCTGTTTTTTATTACGTGTCACCAAGGGATTTGCCCGCATGGCCCCTTTGTAAGCTATCAGAATATGAGAAGCTTTCATAGAATCGGGGCGAACGGCGACATTCAATAGGCGGGCCATCACAAATGAGTTGTTTACTTTTAACGGTTCTGAAACGGTTCCCACTTTGGAATGGAACATTAGCGAATCAACGGATACGGGCAAACCGCCTTCTCCAACCTTTAACCAGGCCGAATCGTAAGGCTGGTCAGTATTGGCTGTGGCAAACTGTTTGGGGCTATCAGTAGTCATAAAATCATTTCTTGTGGCAACGGCTTCTTTCCGGGCTTTGGCAATATCCTTTTTGGAAGGCAACACATTAAAGGTAACATACTCTATGGACCGTGCTGCTTTTTCTTTAAATTCACTTTTATGCTGATCATAATAGTTTTGGTAGTCGGCTTCGGTAACCTGAACCAGACTGTCAGGAACATTACCGTACCGGGCAGCGACAAATTCAATGGTCGCACGGGTATTCTGGTCATCGTAAAGCCTTTGTGCCAATGGTTTGGGAATATAATACCCCTGTGAGATCAATGCATCATATTTTTTACGCATTTGGTCGGTATGAATATAGTTTTCCAGTACAGTCCATTGATGCCGGGCAGCTTCCGGCAGCCGGTTAAAATTCTGAAGATATTGGATCACCAGATTTCTGTCGTAACGTCCGGTTCTCGGGTTAACGAAATATTTTTTGATAAGCGGATGCGGGTTGGGGCCCTGAATCAGGTTGAACATTTCATCGGTGCCCACCTGTATGCCCAGGTCTTTATACTGTTTACCCATGAGAATTTCCCTTACCATTTGTTCCCATGTTTGCTGTCTTATACGGTATGTCTCGTTAGTACTCAGAGTTTTGACCCTTTGCTGTTGTTTGGCATTCTCAATATTTTGGTCCAGTTTGTTGTTATAATCCATGATGGTAATTTCCACACCATTCACTTTTCCGGCATTCACATCTCTTCTGTTTCTTCTTTTCAAAAAGTCACCGAGAATAAAAGCGGCCAGTGCGCCGCCAATCACAATCACCAAAAGAGTGGAATGTTTTCTAATGCTACCTATAGCTGCCATTTTATCTTTTTGTTTTTATTTCGAGCTGCAAATGTACAAATTGAAATGATATATAAAAGCATTATGTTGAATTTTGATTTTAGTATCAACCAGTTAATCGGAAAGGATATTTTTGCTGTCCTGATAAGACCTGCCTTTACTTTTTCTTTGTTATTCTGACTTCTTCCAGCCGGTTTCCCGAAGCTTTCAGAATTTTAACAGAAAAAGGCGGAATATCGATTTCCTCGTTGATGGGGGGAATACTTTCGTAATAATGCAGGATAAATCCGGCGAGGGTTTCGTATTCTTCCGATGCCGGTATATTCAGGTTATATTTTTCATTGATATAATCTACTTCGAGCCGTGCCGAGAAAATAAAATCCGTCTTTGACAACTGTTTTTCCACCACCTCATCCGTATCATATTCATCTTCTATTTCCCCAAAAATCTCTTCAATAATGTCTTCCATGGTCACAATGCCGGAAGTACCGCCAAATTCATCCACTACAACAGCTACACTCTTATGATTTTTAATAAACAGGCTTAACACCTCACTGGCAGCCATGGTTTCGGGGAATATTTCGGCCGGGCGCATGATCTGCCGGATATTTTCGGGTCTTTTAAACATATCGTAAGCATGTACATAACCTTGAATATTATCAATAGACTCCTCGTAGATCATAATTTTGGAATGACCTGTTTCCGTAAACAGTTTTTGCAGGTTCGCGATCTTTTCACTGGTATCGGCAGCTATAATCTCCGTGCGGGGGATCATACAGTCACGCAATTTAATGTTCTTAAATTCAATGGCATTCTGCATCATCTGAATTTCCTGCTCAAAAGGGGTATCTTTTTGTTTCTCTTGTTGCAATTCTGATACATATTCGTCCAGGTCTATGGCACTGAAGGTATATTTGCCCGTGGAAACATCCACCCGTAAAAAAAGGCGGATCAACCATTCGGATATACCGATATAAAGAAAAATAAGCGGATAAAAGAGATAATAAAAAAGCCAAACAGGAATAGCGAATGTTTTCAAAATAGCATTGGGGCGAATACGGAAAAGTGCTTTCGGGACAAATTCTGACACGATCAATATCAGCAATGTTGCCAGAATGGTCTGAATCAGCAAAACATAAAATTCGGAGTGGAATGCCGGCGGAAGAAAATGTTTTATGGGCGGTTCCAGGACAATAGCCATGGCAATG
>JALUYM010000396.1 GCA_027018745.1 Bacteroidales bacterium
GCTTATTTTCCCTATTATGATTGTGGCTACTACCTCTTACGGACTCACACGGATTGTGACAAACCGTTCAATCTATACCATTCAGCTTTCGAGCCATGGCGATATGCTCACACACCACAAAGACAGGGCTTTGCTTACGATGATGAGCATTAAAAACCTCATCGAAACCAACTTTAAAATAATCCATCCGGAAGGGAACCTGGGTGACCTGGTGAAAGTGGTAGCCGAATCTTCCCGGAACATTTTCCCGGTGGTAGACGATAACAACAACTTTTTCGGCATTATCGTCATGGACCAGATCAGGCACCTTATGTTTCATCCTGACATGTACGACAGCGTATCTGTCCGCAGCCTGATGTTTCACCCATCCACCATTGTAGAATTCAGCGACAGCATGGAGACCGTAGCCGGAAAATTCCAGCATTCGGGAAAATACAACCTCGTCGTTCTGGACAAAGGGAAATATGTGGGGTTTGTTTCTCGTGCCAATGTCTTTTCACATTACCGGCAACTATTAAAAGAATTTTCAGAAGAGTAAGGAGGTTTTTTCAAAAACTTCAAAAACAAACGTAATTTGACCAGTATTATGTTCCGGCAGGACCCTTAAAGTCCGGTTTTTTAACTTTCTTACTCTTTTTCAAAACAATTTTCGGATTTAAACCAATAATTTACGTCGAATTACGTTATCTTTTTGGAAGATGAGCAATTATTATTCTTCTTATATTTGCAAATCTAAAAGGATAAAGGGAAAAATCGGGAATTTATAACAACCGGCATGAGGTTATTTTATAACATTTTTATTTACGGATATACTTTTCTTATCCGTTTGGCAGCACCTTTCAACAAGCAGGCCGGGCAATGGATGGCCGGGCGTAAAGACATTTTTTTACACATGGAAAAGGCACTGGGAAACCATAAGGATATTGTCTGGTTTCATTGTGCCAGTCTTGGAGAATTTGAACAGGGACGTCCGGTGATGGAGGCTTTTAAACGAACTTTTCCCGAATATAAAATCCTGTTAACTTTCTTTTCCCCTTCAGGTTATGAACTAAGGAAAAATTATGCCGTCGCCGATTACATTTTCTACCTTCCCATGGATAAACCGGGTAATGCCCGGAGGTTCGTTCAGCTTTTCAAACCGAAGCTGGCTGTTTTCATCAAGTACGAATATTGGTATAACTACATAAAAGTGCTTTCTCAGAATAAAATACCGCTTTTCTTTGTATCGGCTATTTTCCGCAAAAACCAATATTTCTTTCGGTTTGGTGCCAAATGGTTCAGAAACCAGTTACAAAAAGTTACCTGGTTTCAGGTTCAAGATGAGGCTTCTTCGCAATTATTGAACAATATTCGCATTTTTCATAATACAGTAGGAGGCGACACCCGTTTTGACCGGGTGATGGAAGTGGCCATGGAAGAGGTCTCTCTCCCGGTTATCGAGAAATTCAGCAGGGAAACCGACCTGCTTGTTTGCGGCAGCACCTGGCCTCCTGACGAAACCATTTTAAAAGACTATCTTTTACATAATAAAACGGTGAAAATAGTCCTTGCTCCCCATCGGATCGAACCGGAACACATCGCAGAAATCAAAAATAAATTCAAAAATTTTTATCCGCTTCTGTATTCGGAAGCCACCGAAAATATTCCTGAAAATGTCCGTGTATTGGTCATCGACAGCATGGGCCTGCTTTCGCACCTGTATCGATACGGAAAAATAGCATATGTGGGTGGCGGTTTTGGTGCCGGCATTCACAATCTTCCCGAAGCGGCTGTTTACGGCCTGCCCGTTCTTTTCGGACCAAAACACCAAAATTTTCGCGAAGCGCTCGATCTGCTTCAAAACGGAGGAGGTTATACTATTTCCGACAAAGAAAGTTTTCAGCAAACGGCCGATATGCTTTTGCAGTATCCTGAAAAATACCGGGCTGCATCCCTGGCCGCTGCCGGCTACGTCAGGCAACAAGCCGGAGCAACTTTTACAGTCATTGAAAAAATCAAAGAATATCTTGTCGTTAAACAAAAGGAAAAATCAGCAGGAAATTTATAATTATCAATCAAAAACAATAAACTATGGATACAATACTTAAAAAGGCTTTACGCAAGCCAACAGCAGCCGACACCATTTTTCTGGTGAAAGATGGAAAGGACCTGACAAATCTCGGATTTACCGACGATGAGCTGAATTATGTAAAAAAACAGCATCGAAACAACCATAATGTTATTGGTGTAAACCGTTACAAAAATTTGTTAACGGTAGCCTTTGGCGAAGTGCTAGGCACACGCTCCATGCGGCTGGAAGCCTATCGCATGTGTGGCGATGAAGCCCAGCAACTTCTGAACAATGCACGGGTTGAACGGGCAGTTATCTATGGTGTGAATGCCGAAAAAGAAGAAGTTCTTGCCTTTACAGAAGGCCTTCTTTTAGGAAACTACTCTTTTGACAAATACAAAAAGCCGGACAAAAAGAAGGACAATACCTTAGAAGAGGTGGATGTTTACGACAACCATGTCACGGAAGAAGACCTGGAAGAATTACGTCTTGTAACCGATGCGGTTTTTGTCGCCCGTCATCTCGTTAATGAACCGGTAGCTTACCTCAATGCAACCAAATTTGCCGAAGAGATGCAGGAGCTGGGGAAAAAGGCCGGTGCCAAAGTAGAAGTTTTTAACAAAAAGAAACTGGAGAGCCTGAAATTCGGTGGATTACTTGCCGTAAACCGTGGCAGTATCGACCCTCCGACATTCACCATCATCGAATGGAAACCAAAAAATGCCGCCAATAAAAAACCGTATGTTTTTGTGGGAAAAGGAGTGGTGTATGATACCGGCGGACTCAGCCTGAAACCTACCAATTTTATGGATACCATGAAATGTGACATGGCCGGAGGTGCTGCCGTGGCCGGTGCTTTGTATGCTATTGCCCGTGCCAACCTACCGGTGTACGTGGTTGGACTGGTTCCTGCTACCGATAACCGTCCCGACGGAAATGCTTACACTCCGGGCGATGTGATAACCATGCACGATGGCACCACTGTTGAAGTACTGAACACGGATGCCGAAGGCCGCATGATCCTTGCTGATGCACTCAGTTATGCCAAAGAGTACAATCCGGAACTGGTAATAGATATTGCCACCCTTACCGGAGCTGCATCCCGTGCGATAGGCCCCCAGGCCATCGTCGGCATGGAAGCCAAAGCTGACAACGACTTTGACAATCTGCAGCGTATTGGATCGCTTACCCACGAGCGCATTGTGGAGTTTCCTTTCTGGGATGAATACAAAGAGCAACTAAAATCAAAGATTGCCGACCTGAAAAATATTGGCGGAACAGATGCCGGTGCTATCACGGCAGGAAAGTTCCTGGAACATTTCACCAATTATCCGTACATCCATCTCGACATTGCCGGTCCGGCTTTTCTTGATAAAAAAGATGGTTACCGCGGTATTGGAGGAACCGGGGTCGGAGTGCGCCTGTTTTACAACTTTATTAAATCCGTTGCAGAATAATATTTTTGTCTTTTCAAAGCCACCGGATCATTTCAACCAATCGTCAAAATAGGTTTTGATTTTCCGGATTAACTGAATTCTGTCTTTTCCCCGCACATTGTGTTCCTGCCCCGGATACACAAAATAATCGACTAACTTGTCTTCCCGGATAGCTTTTTGCAAAAACAACAAGCCGTTCTGCCACATCACAATGGGGTCCATGGTACCGTGCATCATCAAAATGTGACCGTGAATATTGTGAACATAATTCAGCAGACTGGCTTTTTTGTAACCTTCCGGATTTTCCTGCGGGGTGTCCATGTACCGTTCGCCGTACATCACCTCATAATATTTCCAGTCGATGACCGGACCTCCGGCTACTGCAACTTTAAATACTTTGGGCTCCCGCAACATTAAGGACAAAGTCATAAATCCGCCATAACTCCAGCCATCCACCCCCATGCGCGTGGTGTCGACATATGGCAAAGATTTCAGGTAATTGACACCAACCATCTGGTCTTTGATCTCTTCGGTGCCGAGGCGCCGGAAAATAACCTGTTCAAAGGCACGGCCCCGGTTTTCAGAACCATGATTGTCCAAAGTAAAGATCAGGTAGCCGTTTTCGGCCAGATAATTCAGCATAAAACCGGCCCCACCCAGCCATGAGTCGGTAATCAGCTGCACATGCGGCCCGCCATAAACATACACAATGACCGGATATTTTTTTGTACTGTCAAATCCCACCGGTTTGATCATGCGACAATAGAGCGGGGCACCGTCAATTTTCGATCTCAATGTAAAAATGGACATTTTACCCAGTTTATAATCAGCCAGCGGGTTCTTGTCTTTTTGAATGACGCGCACCACTTTTCCGTGATCGTTCAGCAGTTTGTAGTCGCGGCACACATCCGTACTGCTGAAAACATCTATCACATATTTCCCATCCTTGCTCACCAGTCCTGTGTGGGTTCCATGATCCGGGCTCAGGCGCACCACTTTTCCATTGCGCATGTCCACAGAATAAATGTTTTGCTGCAGCGGACTTTCTTTGGTAGAAATAAAATAAACGTAATGTTTCCGGTAAAAACCGATAACATGGGTCACTTCCCATTTGCCAAAAGTGAGTTTCTTCAGTAGTTTGCCATCGGTATTGTAAAGGTATAAATGACGCCAGCCATCACGACGGCTGTTCCAGACAAATTCATTGGGGTTGAACGGGTTGAAATATAAAGGATATAATGGTTCGACATATTTCGGATTGGTTTCCTGAAACAAGGTTTTTACCAAAGTTCCCGTGGCCACATCGTATTTGTTCATCCACATGTGGTTCTGGCCATGGTTCAACACTGCAATATAAATGTATTTACCTGCCGGCCCCCAGGTAACACAGGTAAGATAATTTTCCGATTTGGGATGGGTTTTCAGGAAAACGGTTTTTCCCGTTTTGATATTATAAATCCCCAGGCTGACATATTCACTGGGAGTACCAGCCATGGGGTATTTTATGAATTTTACCCGGGCAATGCGATGATCTATATCCACCAATGGATAATTGTAAACATGCGATTGGTCTTTGTGATAAAACGCTATCTGCCGGCCATCGGGCGACCAGAAAATACCTTTGTTGATCCCAAATTCATTCCGCGAAACGATCTGACCGTTAACATAACCGGGATTTTTGTCGTGGGTAATCTGTATTACTTTTCCGTTTTCTGCCATGTACAGATTGTTTTTTATGGTAAAGGCCACACGATCCGTCTTTTCATTGAAGGAAATGTTTTTGGCCGTATCCGGAACCTGATTAACTTTTTTAATGCTATGATTTAAAAAATCATAAACATAAAACTTGTGATGCTGTTCGAAACCGGCCTGACCGGAGGCAAAGAACGTAAAGTGGGGAAATCTTTTCACTGTATCTATACCGGCTTTTGCCAAATCGGCATTCAGGGTACTTTTATCGAAAAGTTTCACCGTTTTACCGTGGGCAGCATCCGTTTTAAAAAAGAAATTCTTTTTGGCATAAACATAAGAATCGGTCTTCCCCAGCCATTGAAGCTGCGGAAC
Source organism: Bacteroidales bacterium (assembly GCA_027018745.1). Taxonomy (GTDB): domain Bacteria; phylum Bacteroidota; class Bacteroidia; order Bacteroidales; family F082; genus Sulfidibacterium. The sequence goes on from JALUYM010000396.1 coordinate 5,551, forward strand.
CCTGGCCGGAAAAAGGGCCGGATTGTTCCAGGAGGCATCGACAGCTGTCAGCATCTTTTGCTGGGCGTGCAACGGAACCTGGGTGGCAAAGATCAAAAATGCCACCATGTAGATAAATTTTTTCATACTATTTTTATTTTAAGGTCATGGTTAATTAAAAAGCAAACTTAGAGAAACTTTTTCAGAAAACGATTTGCTGAAAGCAATTTTCATTCCCCAAAAAGATATTTACCTTTGCAACTATGAGCAGTAAAACCAAAAAGCAAAAATATTATGTAGTATGGCGGGGTTTTCGTCCGGGAATTTACAATACGTGGGAAGCGTGTAAAGAACAGGTTCATGGTTACGAAGGGGCACAATACAAATCGTTTTCTTCGCTGGAAGAAGCTAAAAGGGTTTTCGAAAAATCATACGAAGAGGTCAGCGAATTAAAAGGCAAAAAGAACCTGCAGGAACTTACTACCGACCGCAAACCGGTACTGAACAGCCTTTCTGTGGATGCTGCCTGCAAAGGCAATCCCGGTATTTTGGAGTACCGCGGGGTCTATACCGATACCGGTACAGAGGTTTTCCGCCGGGGACCATACACCGACGGGACAGTTAACATTGGTGAATTTCTGGCTATTGTGCTGGGAATGGCCTGGATGAAAAAGCATAAATTAAAAATGCCCGTTTATTCCGACTCGCGAACAGCCATCGCATGGGTCAGGAAAAAACAGGTAAACACCAGGCTGCCATGGACAAAAGAAAACCAGGAATTGCTGCATGCCGTACAAAGTGCCCTGAAATGGCTGAAAGAAAATGACTACAGCGATATTCCCATTCTGAAATGGGACACCCGGTTGTGGGGTGAAATTCCTGCTGACTATGGGAGAAAATAAAACTTTTGAAGATGTTTTTCGGGAAACAGAAAAAGCTTTCTGCTGCAAAAATAAGTCGGGGTGAGAGGATTCGAACCTCCGGCCTCTTCGTCCCGAACGAAGCGCGCTAACCGGACTGCGCCACACCCCGAATTTGTTTATATATCCAGTCAAAAACAGCTTTTCGCTTTTTCAGACTTTTCAGATATTTTTCCAACCTCACGGCCTCAGACCTGCTGGCACATTGTTTGGCAA
>JALUYM010000397.1 GCA_027018745.1 Bacteroidales bacterium
AAACCGCTTCGGGCGTCCCCGCCCGAAACCGTTTGTACGCTTGTTTGGGATGATGTTGTAAACAGTTTGAACTGAAGATGCATCAGTTCAGGACGACATGCGGCCCGTTGGTAAGGATGGGAATTTTCAAAACATGCTCCACATACTGAAAATAGTAGAAAAGTTTGTGGTTCAGTTTAAATCCGTAGTTCACATTGGGGTCGTAACCTATAATCGGTTCAAAAAACGGATTTCTGATTGGGTCGGCCGCTTTGGCGTTCCATTCGGCAACATACTGCCGGTTCCAGGATTCGTAGTAAGATTGCGTACGGTATTTTGCCCGGTTGTTCTGCATGGCGTACCAGGACTCAAATTTTGAGTCGAAGGTTTCCAGTTTGTATTCTGTGCTGTCCTCTTTCGCTATCTCTACAACAGGTTTTGCTTTTTTCTCTACCAGCTTCTTTTGCGATGAACAGGAAGCCACGAACAGTAGTATCCCTATCCAAAAAATGACCTTTTTCATGGCTTTTCGTTTTAAAGTTACATTAAAACATTGCCAAAACCGTACCAAAGTTAAAAAAGCAGGGATGAAGAAACAATCATCATTTATACGTGGTATTACTGCCTGAAAAATTTATAAACTTTTAATCCTTCTGGTGTTACAACCTTTAAAAAGTAGATACCTGTTTGTAAGGGATAGAGGGAAATCGTGTTTTCCCCTTTATGGAGGGCGTGCTGAAAAAGGAGTTGCCCGTTTATATCGTAAAGGTACATCCGGGCATTGTACTGTGGCCCTTTCAGCCGTACTGACAAAACATTGCTTCCTATCACCACAAGGTTTCTTACCTTTTTTATTTGCCCGGTTCCGGCCAAATCACAGACGGAACCCCAGGCCGGATTGTGATAGGTCATGGCCGAATCGCTGTAACAACGCAGCAGGGTAACGGATTCCTCCGGTATAAAAGTGGAATATCGTCCGAAAAAATAGGTGAGGCTGCCAAGTTTTTCAATGATATAGTTTTTCCGGGAAGTTCCCCCGAAAAATCCCCAGTCTTGTGAAATACGGTCCACCGTTTGCCTTTTCAGCCACCGGCCTGAGATTTCTACACTGTCAACGGCCGTAATTTTATACCGGAACCCGTTGACCGAATCGGAATAAAACAAACAGGCTTTCACCGGATAAAACCATCCTGTATGGACGGTAACGGTATCGCCGGCTTTTGCAGCAAAATTGTAAAGCGGATAAAACTTTCCATTGTTCAAATAAAACAAAGTGTCGCCCGAGGAACTGATGATTTCTTTGGAAATATTCTTCCCCGCACAAAACCTGACTTCCAGGGCAATGGCATGGCGGCCGTTAATGGTAGTGTCGCCCAGTGATTCAAAAACGACACAGTCGCCGTTTGTATCATTACCGGGATTATTTTGGTTATAATAAGGCCTTGTATAATACCATTTTGCACCTTTGGGTGCCCATTTTACCTGGGCAAATACCCCCGTGCTGCCTCCCGCCAAAAGAAAAACAGAAAAGAATAGAAAAAAAACGACCTGTTTCATTTTCAGGGAATTTGCGATGCTTTTGGATATCATTACTAAAGTATGTTTCTCAGGTATATGCCAAAGGTAATAAAAAAAACCGTGCAGCGGAAGTTTGACAACCTGCTGGCGGTTAAGGATAACTATCCCAGGTTTGTGGTGTCCATGGGCTCCTTTACGGGAAACAGTTACAAAGGGATAAAGCCTATCCGTCTTCGTGAATTTTTAAGTAAATATTTCTGATTCCCAAAAACCGTTATCTTCCCCCTTTCAAATTGATAACACAATTTTATGGAAAAGATAACCTGGAAACCGGGTACCATGCTTTACCCGCTGCCGGCAGTGATGGCAAGCTGCGGTACCGAGCCCGAAGAGTACAACATCGTTACAGTGGCCTGGACGGGCATTGTCAATACCGACCCGCCCATGTGCTACATCTCGTTGCGCAAAAGCCGGCATTCGCATAGCATTATCAGCAAAACCGGGGAATTTGTCATCAACCTGACCACAAAGGAACTGGCTTTTGCCACCGACTGGTGCGGGGTAAAATCGGGCCGCGATGTTGATAAGTTCAAAGAGATGAAACTGCATCCCATTGCGGCAGACAAGGTTAAAGCCCCCCTGATTGCCGAATCGCCGGTCAATCTGGAATGTGTTGTGAAACAGATTATTGAACTGGGCTCTCACGATATGTTTCTTGCTGAAATTGTAGCTGTACACGGCGATAAAAATTACTTAGATCCGGAATCCGGTGCTTTCAACCTTGCCAAAGCCCGGCCCATAGCCTATTCGCACGGGAAATATTATGTGCTGGGAGATTTTGTGGGAAAATTTGGTTTTTCTGTTCGGAAAAATAAGAAAGTCAAACGCAATCGCAAAAAACATTAACCGGATAGTGCTTGTGATGGAATATTCCGGGCCGGATTTATATTTTTCTATTTTTACAAAAAAGAAACCATGCTTCAGTTTTCTTATAAAAAACACGTTTTCAGGTTTAAGCGGCCTGCCGGCACTTCCCGCGGGGTATTACGACAGAAGACTTCTTATTATCTAATGGTACATGATACGGAACCCCCCGAAATTACCGGCATGGGGGAATGCAGTACCATTAAAGGGCTGAGCCCCGACCCGTGGGAGTACTACGAGGAGACACTGGAAGCGGTTTGCCATGGTCCGGAGCCGCCTGAATACTGGCTGGAAACGGGACTGGATGATTTTCCCTCCATCCGTTTTGGGTTGGAAACGGCTTTGCTTGACAGGCAAAAAGGTGGCAGGCGCATTCTTTTCCCTTCGGATTTTACAAATGGCAAGCAGGGAATTCCCATCAACGGACTGATTTGGATGGGCGAAACGGATTTTATGAAAAAACAGATACAGGAGAAGTTGGAGACAGGTTTTCGTTGTGTTAAGCTGAAGATTGGTGCCATTGACTTTGAGAAGGAACTGGAACTGTTGCGGATGATACGAAATGAGCATCCTGAAAATGAACTGGAATTGCGTGTGGATGCCAACGGTGCCTTTTCACCGGGTGAGGCGCTTGAAAAACTAAAAAGGCTTTCGGATTTTGGGCTACATTCCATCGAACAGCCCATCCGGCAGGGACAATGGGAGAAGATGGCAAAGCTCTGCGAAAAATCACCAGTTCCCATTGCTTTGGACGAGGAACTTATCGGCTTGAAAACCAACAATGAAATTCAAACAATGATGGAAACCATTCGACCGCAATATCTTGTCCTTAAACCTTCGCTGCTGGGTGGTTTTAGCCGCAGCCGGCAGTTTATTGCCGCAGCGGAGCAGCAGGGCACCGGCTTGTGGGTAACTTCGGCGCTGGAAGGCAACATCGGGCTGAATGCCATTGCCCAATGGGTTTTTTTGCTGGAAAACCCCATGCCGCAGGGACTGGGCACCGGGCAGCTTTTTACCAACAATATTCCATCGCCGCTTTTTATCGAAGGCGACCAATTGCGATACAATCCGGATACCTCGTGGAATTTAAGTTTTTTTGATTGAAAACTAACTGGTTCAGGCATCTTCCCCGTTGACTGGTTCAGGCGTCTTTGCCTGAATCTCCACCTATGTACAATTAAAAATAATGTTTGTAATCTTCAAGCCTCAAGGCTTGAAGCGGTATAGGATGGTATAGGCTGGCAATCGCTTGATAAAAAAAGTTATTTTCGTGCGGTAAACAGAGAGGATTTGAAACACGAAAAAAAAATACTTCGCCTGAACATGCAGGCTTTTGATACCTCTTGGCACCTGAAGTATGCCTACACCCATTTGAAAGAAAACTGGTCGCCGGCACCATGGAAGAAAGAGTTGATGTATTTTGTCATCGATTGGCTATCCGGTTCGGATGAAATAATGGCACAGACTTCCGGTTCCACAGGTCGTCCGAAGAAAATACACCTGCAAAAAAAGTTCATGAAAGCCAGTGCCCGTATGACGCTTGATTTTTTCAGTTTAAAACCCGGGGATAAAGCCCTGCTTTGCCTTCCTGTCAGGTATATTGCCGCCAAAATGATGATGGTACGGGCTTTTACGGGCAAGCTGGATTTATATTGTATTGAGCCGAAACTTTATCCATACAGTACATGGACTCCTAAGCTGGATTTTGCTGCTATGACACCGGCACAGACGGAAAAGCTGCTGGAAACAAAGGAAGGAACGGCTTTTCTGAACCGAATTAAAAAGCTACTGCTGGGCGGGTCGTCACTTTCGCCTTTGCTGGAAGAAAAATTACAATCTTTGGAGACTGACGTATGGCATAGCTACGGCATGACCGAAACCATGTCGCATGTGGCATTGCGAAAAGTGAACGGAACGGACAAAACAAACGGTTTCAGTGCGTTGCCCGGTGTTTCGTTAAGCCAAAACAGCGAGGGGTGTCTGCGTATCACCGCCCCGCATCTGGGCATCGATAATATGGAGACACATGATGTGGTTGAACTCTCAGGCGATGGCAGTTTTCGTGTGTTCGGCAGGACCGACAATGTCATCAACAGTGGTGGGGTGAAGCTATTTCCCGAACAAATTGAACAAAAACTCGCAAAGTGGATTTCAGTCCCTTTTTATCTCGTTGCACAGCCTGATAGTTTGCTTGGCGAAAGGCTGTTATTACGGATCGAGTCGGAACCGTGGCCTGAATCCAGAATAGAAAAGTTACGGCAGCAGATGAAATTACATCTCGAAAAGTTTGAGGTTCCGAAAGAAATCGTTTTTGTAATAGCATTCCGGAGAACGGATTCGGGGAAAGTTGTCAGGGAGAGATGAAATTGGCAGGACAGGGGAAACAGGTCCAAGCGGATGCTTGAACCATTGTTGTGGTCCAAGCGGATGCTTGAACCAGATGGGCGGATACTTGAACCGGATGGTTCATTGATTATTTTTTGCAGTTCAACTTGTAGATAAAAAACAGCGAAGAGAGAACCAGCAGCATAAACAAGGCAAAAAAGGGTGAGAAACCAAAGTGTTTGATCAGCCAGCCGCCTCCCAGCGGGAATAGCGTGGGGAGAATACTTCCGGCACCGGCAATGCCGGTATAAAGCGTGCGGTTTTTAGTACCCGAAATCTCTAATAAAACCCCATTCATGGAAATGCTGTAAGCGGTAAAGACAATGCCGCCAATAAAAAAGATAATGGCGAGTGACGGAACACGAAAAGGCAGCAGCATAAACAAAGGCAGTAAAAATGCGAGTATTGCTCCGCCGTAAAGCAGGTTACGGTATTTGTATTTTCCGGCAAGCAAAAATAAAATAAGTGCTGTGAGTACACTTCCAATAATTTTTACGAGCAAAAACCAACCTGTGGTGGCACTTTGCGTATGGTAAATTTCTTTGCCATATAAAATGACAAAAGGAAGCAGAGTAATGCTAACACCCATGGTGTTGATAAAACCAAGGAAGTATTTTAATTTGGGATTTTGTTTTAGTTCTGTTTTGATAAGTTGCAGAAAATGTTTCGGATTCCTAACTGTCAGTTTTGAAGGAACTACCTCACGTAAATGCCAGAATCCCAGTGAAGCTATAAGCAAAGCCCCAAATGCGACAAAGTACATAATGGCATAATTGTGGGGATAATCCATGGTGGTCAATACGCGTTTGGCAGCGAAAGCTGCCAACAACAAAACAATACCGTTGATGGCCTGTCGCAGCGAGAAAAAAGGTTTCCGCAATTCAGGTAATACTGATTTCCCGAAAATGTCCATATAACTGACATTGGCAAAGGCTCCGCTCAGCGAAAAAATGGAAATAAGCAGAAAAATGAGCCAGATAATGAGGTTTGGATGCAACAGCGATGAAAAGTAAAGCATGAGTCCCATGCCAAGGAGTGCCAAAATCCGCATGTTGATGCCGAGTAGCAGGAATCCTCGTTTGTAGTGATAGTTGCTGATAAAAGGGGCAAAAATAAGTTGCGTTATGCTGGAACCACCCAGCATAATGGCTGTCATAATACCAATCTGTACCGCTGTGCCTCCCGCATCGACCAGCATGGACGGGATGACGGTGTCGGTATCCATAAACGGTCGCGACAAGGCCAGAAACGCAGCATGCCACAGCAGGGAGTAAAAATTACGTTTAGATATTTTAGGTGTTAATGTCATAAATTGAAAAATGAGCTGCAAAGATATTGAACTTTCGGATGGCTCTACTTCAGAAAAGGTGAATTTTCGACGGTTTGTGGAAGACGTTAGAAAGTCTTACAAGGATATGCCAAATGGTAATCTGGAAACCATTCCGGGAAAAGTGTCTCAAATGTTAAAAAGATAAATTTTTTTATTTTTATAAGTTTTTTTTCTATTTTTGGGTGTTTGCTTAATTATTCAGCCAAAGCTAAAAGTCAGGTATGCGCTATGCGTAATTGTCAACAGCGTTATATGATTAGAAATCTGTGAATTAAATTTAATGAAGCCTGGAATGACAATCATTTATCTGTTTGCATGAATAAAAATGAGCATATAAATGTACTATAACATATGGTGTAAAATAGAAGCCGTTATATATAAAATCAATTAATCTTTACTAATAATTAGTTACTACTCAGCAGCCACCAATTCTTGGTTAGCCAGGCACGTTAGCGTATCAAAAACATTTTGTGAATTTTTCAGGCTTGTGT
>JALUYM010000398.1 GCA_027018745.1 Bacteroidales bacterium
TGGTCATCAACCGGCAGGGGGAAGAAATACTGCAACAGAAAAAAATCTTTCTGATGGAAGAAACCGTTTCTGTGGTTTTGAACCTTTATCCTTCGCGGGAACGGTTTTATTCCCTGCAAACAGGACTGAAAGCAGCAGACGGTTTCCGCGCTGTTTTCGTTCAGAATATTGACAACCCGTTTGTTACTGTTTTGCTTCTGCAACAACTGGCTGCCGTTTTTGAGCCGGACAAATGGGTAGTGCCGCGATACAACGGCCATGGCGGCCATCCTGTTTTGCTTTCCCGAAAAATTGTACGTGATATTGTTCATCTTCCCGGCTACGGGCATAACCTGCGTGACTTTTTACAGTCTTATCCTCAAATCAATTGTCCGGTAAACGATGAAAGCATTTTGGCAAACATCAATTCCCCGGAAACATACCGCATTTACTTTGGAAATGACCCGTACTGATCATTTTTACCCGGTTTTTTCTATTTTTGAACAAACAAATTCAGAACATGGACAAGCAGAAAAAAGAGAACCGCTACCAGCGGCTGTACCAACAGATAAGGGATTTGATTGTCAAAAGCAGCAACAACCCGTTGTCGAACATGGCAACCATCAACGCTGTGCTTTATCATAAAATGGAAACTTTTTTCTGGTGCGGTTTTTATCTTTTTCAGGAAGACAAACTGCAGGTCGGCCCTTACCAGGGAGCCCTGGCTTGTATTGATTTGCCTGACGGCACCGGCGTTTGCCAGGCTGCCATCAGCCAAAGAAAAACGCTGATCGTTCCTGATGTGGAAGCTTTTCCGGGCCACATTGCCTGTGATGCCAGGGCCAAATCGGAGATAGTGGTGCCGCTGTACGATAAAGAAGGGCGTATCCGGGGCGTTCTGGATGTTGACAGCAAGTCGTTGAACAGTTTCGATGAAACAGATGCGGCCGGACTGAAAAGAATTGTACGTCTGGTTTATCAACCCGAAACAACATTCATCTAAATTTAATCATCATAACCCATGAAAACATTTACCAAAACAACCTTCAAAACACTGGTTTTTTTCCTTTTCATGCTGTTGACAGCAACCGGTGTTTTCGCCCAGGAGACCTCCTATTCGGTGAAAGACCATTACACCAAAGCCGAATACCGCATTCCCATGCGCGACGGCGTGAAACTTTACACCATTGTTTACACGCCCAAAGACACCACACAGAATTATCCCTTTCTCATTTGGCGTACACCATATTCCTGCGGCCCTTACGGGCCGGGCAAATTCCGCCATCTGCCCGTAGACCTGGCTAAGGAAAAATTCATTTTTGTTTACCAGGATGTGCGCGGCAGGTTCATGTCGGGGGGAAAATTCGTGAACATGCGGCCTTACATTCCCCACAAAAAAGGCAAACAAACCGATGAGAGCAGTGACGCGTGGGATACGATAGACTGGCTGATAAAACACATCAAACACAACAACGGAAAAGCCGGCATGTTCGGCATTTCATACCCTGGATTTTATGCTGCCATGGCCTGCATAGATGCGCATCCGGCCCTGAAAGCTGTTTCGCCCCAGGCCCCCATCTCCAACTGGTTTGTGGACGACGACATGCATCATCACGGAGCACTTTCGCTGCAAATGACCATCAACTTTTTTTCTGTTTTCGGTATCAAACGTGACAGCCTGATCAGGCACTGGCCTCATCCGATACCCCGCGTTTCGCCTGATGCTTACAACTTTTTTATGTCGCTGGAACCGTTGCCCAACGTGGACAAAAAATACCTGCACCATCAGATTGCCTTTTGGGAAACAATAAAGAGACATCCCAATTATGATGCTTTCTGGCAAAAACGCAACACACTGCCCTATTTTAAAAACATTAAACCTGCATTGTTATTTGTAGGCGGGTGGTATGACAGCGAAGATTTTTACGGAACATTACATACTTTCCAAAGTGTAGAACATAACAGTCCGCAAACCAAGAACATGATTGTCATCGGCCCCTGGCCTCATGGCTGGTGGGCAAGGGGTGCAGATTCCCGCTTAGGGGATATCAGTTTTGGTTCAAAAACCGGCGATTATTTCCGCCGGCAAATCCAGCTCCGCTTTTTCAAATATTACCTGAAAGGCGAGGGCAGTTTTCCCGAACCAAAAGCCCGCATGTTCAATACCGGAATTAACCGCTGGCGTTCGTTTGACCAGTGGCCACCAAAAAATGTAAAACAGGAAAATCTATGGCTCGAAGCCGGACACGGGCTCACTTTCGGAAAACCCGTAAAAAGCAAAACGGTTGAATATCAATATGTCAGCGATCCCCACAAGCCGGTGCCATATACCGCTCATGTTATGGATTCCAGAACTTTTTACTATCATCCCTATATGGATGAAGACCAGCGTTTTGCTGCCAGGCGACCGGATGTACTGGTCTTTGAAACCCGTCCTTTGCAAAAAGCGGTCACGCTGGCCGGGCCCATGCTGGCCGACCTGTATGTTTCCACCACCGGCACAGACGCCGACTGGGTGGTAAAAGTGATCGACGTATATCCGGACAGCGCCGCCAACCCGAGGCCCAACCCTACCCATGCTAAAATGGGTGGTTATGAAATGCTGGTGAGGGGCGATATTTTACGCGGGAAATACCGCAACAATCCGGAAAAACCGGAACCATTCATCCCCGGGAAAGTAACAGAAATAAAACTGCCGCTGCAGGACATTTTGCATACTTTTAAAAAAGGGCACCGGATCATGGTTCAAATCCAAAACAGCTGGTTTCCTTTCTTTGATATCAATCCGCAGACTTTTACAAACATTTACAAAGCCAGGCCGGCTGATTTTGTAAAAGCTACCCAGCGGGTTTGGTTTTCGAACCAATATCCATCAAAGATCGAACTGGGTGTGCTGCCGTGATAATTAACTACGAAAGAAAACAAGGGTTTTGGTTAACCTTTTAACCCTGAGAGGAGCTGAAAGGTTGATTTCCTTTTAGATATCATGTTGAAGTTGTTGAAAGTTTAAATTTTTTTACTTTGATAATACAATGAAAATCAGAAAATAAATTCCATAAATCCCCTCCTCCTGGATAGGTGAAGGGGTGGGTAATAAAAAAGATATTTATTTTCTGATTTTCAACAGAATATACTACTAACCATAAGGTTAACTTTAAACAACTTCAGTAAAAAATTAACCTTCATAGGGTTCAAAGTCGCCTTTTTCGGCGCCACACACCGGACAGGTCCAGTCGTCGGGCAACGATTCGAAAGGTGTTCCGGGGGCAATCCCGGCCTCCGGGTCGCCTTCTGCCGGATCGTAGATGTGATCGCAAACGGTACAAATCCACTTTTGACCGACAGAAGTTTTGGTTTCAGGTTGTTTCTTTTCTTTTTTATTTTCCGGTTTAATGTAAGTGGGAGCATTTTTAGGTGACCTGCCGTGGCGGGCTTTGCGATAATAATCATAAGTCAGGGGCATTTTGTGTTCATCCACGACATCACCATCCAGCACTTCACCGACAAAAAGCAGATGGGTTCCCATATCGGTTGTTTTCACAAGACGACAGGTAAACCAGGAAAGACAGCCTTCGGTCACCACCGGGATTCCCTCCGGAGATTCAAAAAAAGCAGTTTGTTCAAATTTATCCGTATCATTTCCGCTCTTATAACCAAAGCGGCTAATTATTTCTTTGGAAGCATTTTGTTCAAGGACCGACACGCTGAAAAATCCGCTTTCGGCGATCATTTGTGCGGTAAAATTATCTTTGTTACAGCTAATGGCAAGCTGTTGGGGCTCTGCTGTCACCTGAAAAACAGTGTTGGCAACATAACCGTTTTTTTTCTTTTTTGTTTGGGTGGAAACAATGTATAACCCGTATGTAAGGGTAAAAAAAGCTTCTGTATTCATGGAATAATATTTTTATTTCAATAAAATTAAGTTTGTGTAAAGTTAAGCAAAAATGCAGAAAAGAGGGAAGATTATTTCAAAAAATCTGGTGACTGGTACGCAGGATCGGGATATTTGTAGAAACCTTCTCCGCTGCTGATACCCAGTTTTCCTTTGTCGATAAAATTAGTTTTAATGGCTTCGGCGCGTTTCATGGCATCTTCGTCCCCTGTTTGTTTGGCTTTCAACATCATAACATGATACATGGTTTGCATGCCCACAAGATCCATGATACCAAAAGGGCCGAATTTGGCGCCGGTGCTGATCATCCATGTTTTGTCGATGGTCTTGTAATCGGCCACCCCGTTAAAAAACAGGTTTCCGGCGGCAGCCAAAAGCGGAGACAAAAGTGTATTGATAACATAGCCGGGTTGTTCTTTAAAAATGGGTATTGGCACCATTCCCATGGCTTTGGAAAAACTGACAACTTCATCAAATATTTTTTTATCTGTACCGGAATGTCCCATGACCTCGGCAATATTGGCTTCCCACACAGGATTGGCAAAATGCAGTGCAAGAAATTTCTGCGGACGGCCGGTTTCTGCAGCCAACTGGCCGGGGACCATGGTAGATGAATTGGTAGTAAAAATAGTTTTTTCAGGTGCCGTTGCAGCCAGTTTTTTATAAAATTCTTTTTTTATTTCCAGCACTTCGGGCACAGATTCACTGGTAAGATCGGCCTCTTTTACCGCTTCTGCCAAATCGGAAGTATAAGCCAGATGGTCAAAAGCATGTTGGACAGCTTCATCCGAAGCCCCCCGATTCGCTTTAAAATAGGCAGCATAAACTTTGTGTTTTGCTTTTGCATTTTCCAGTGCCTTTTCATCAATATCGTAAACAGTAACTGAAAATCCGTGAAAAGCTGCCTGCCAGGCAATTTGTGATCCCAAAACGCCGGCTCCTAAAATGGTTATTTTTTTCATTTGTTTTATGTTTAAATTTTAACACAGGCAAGTTAATCATTTTTACAACGTAGAATAAAGAGTCCCTTGATGTTTTTAACAATATGACAACCCGTCCCTGAAGGCCGGGGACTGTCAAACAGGCCCAACGAACCCCGAATGGTTTCAATGACAATAAAAACCATTTGTTTAAATCAAATTTGGTAACCGCAACAACCTGTTTGCCTTGTTATTATTTATCTATCAGGGTTTTATAACTATTATACCGGCTAAATATATCTTTTACAAAAGCATAGGTTTCCCATCCGCGCATGTAGCCGTTCCGTACAACAGGATCGTGATAGTATTTTTTCTCGGAAAGGTGCAGCACAAAAAAGTCGACATTATTGTCCCATACATTGGGATTTTTCCCATATTTTTTTGCCAGGCGCCGGGCATCCAGGATATGTCCCAAACCACCGTTATAAGAAGCGAGTGTAAATTTGATCTTTTCAATGGAATCGGAAATGGCAGGCGGAAGTTGTTTCTCAATTGATTTCAGCAATTCTACGCCGGCATTAATCTGCTGTGCCGGGCTGGAATTTTCCGTCACATCATATTCTTTCATTGCCTCAGGCATGAGCTGCATGAGGCCGTAAGCACCTACCCACGATTTGACATGCGGTTTGAATTCCGATTCCTGGTAGATCATAGAAGCCAGCAGCCGCCAGTCCCAGCCAATCTTCTTTGCCGCTTTTTTGATTTGCTTGTCGTATGGAGACAACATGCCCCCTGTATAAGAAAAATATTTGCTGCGGACAAGCTGTTTCACCCGCATGTTTTTAAAATACTTGTTATACAATAGTCTGGATTCCAGCGTTTTATTAAATATTCGAAGCCAGTCATCCAATGTATCGGCCAAATGTTTCTGGTCTTTGCGGACAGCCCACGCAATTTTTTGAAGAAAACTAATGGGGGTTTTCACATCGATATTGGGGTAAATTTTAGCCGAATTATTGGCTACAATCTCATCGGCCACAGTATAATCTATTTTGTGTTCAGCCACCTCCTGTATCAACATTTCCGGGCTGAGCGTATCCTGAACAATATGGATGGTGTCGCCAATACTATTTTCAAGGTTCAGCAACTGTCTGTAGTAGACAGATCCTTTTTGAATGTAAATGGTCTGTCCGCCAAGGTTGATGAGGTTGCGGATCAAATGGGAACTGATCTCATCGGCAGTAGCCATTTTTTTATAATTTTTCGGTTTTCGCTGAACCAGTACCTGCCGGGTATAATAAATCGGTTCGGTGAAACGTAAAAATTTCTTGCGCCTTTTGGTCACGGTCAGCCCCATGGCCAACAAATCGGCCCGACCTTCCTGCAGGTACCTGAAGCTGCTGTCCAGGTTGGCTTCAATACGCAGGTCTACAGAAACGCCAAGATATTTGGCAAATGCCTGCAGCAGCTCGTACTGGTACCCCATGCGTTGTCCGCGATAAATAAAATAGGTATTGGAACTGTAATCGGTAAGTGCAATGATTTTTTTCCGTTTCAAAATAGAATCCAGTAAATCTACCTTTTTGTTCCTTTTTGCTTTTCCATACGGGTTCCGGCATCCATATATCAAAGCAGTAAAAATCAATGTTATAAGCAGGATTTTTTTCATACACAGAGCCCTTTAGTGATGACTAAAATAGTAAAATTATGAAAACTGTACCGAAAACACCTGTTTGAGGAATGAAATAATAACAGGCTGAATGGTAGCGGTAC
>JALUYM010000399.1 GCA_027018745.1 Bacteroidales bacterium
ATCATCTTGTGTTCCGGCAATTTCAAATACCAACAAAAGTATCTGCCAATCTTTTCCCGGAAACATATTTTCCACATACAAATCAACCTCTTCAAGGTCTTTTTTTTGTTCTAATTGCCACGCCCCTATAGCGGCTATTGCTTGGTCTTGCATGGTGTATTGGTTTTGTTCTTAAAAATACAAAATTTTAATCTGTTTTCTCCTTCCCTTTCACCCTCACCACAACGCCTACCTGGTTGTTGGGGTGCTCGTCCGGCGAAAGGCGGTTGATTTTTGCCGTAAACACATCATGGCCGAAGTGCAGCAGTTTGCTGATGGTTTTGTTTTCGCCCCGCGGGACAAACCCCAGCTTTTTCTCCTTGTAATAAATGGCAATGGCATATTCGTCGTGGCGGTTTTCGGGTTCGGGTACCAGTTGCAGCGGGGAGCCGATTTTCAGTTCGTTAAAAACATCCACGCCATCGTAATACAGAAACCCCGCCAGGTTAAAACTTGCAAAAAAACTGTTCATGACTTTAACTTTTAAAATGATACATGCGGCAAAGTTAGAACCCGGTTGTGCCACTATTTGTCATTATCGAAAATTATTTGTTGTTCCTCCTGTTTTTTTCCGATGTATTGGCGGATTTCATTGTTTTCGAGGTTCCGGATTTCGCCCGGAAGCCCCAGGATAAAGCGGCCGATGCCCTCTTTGGCTGCCACCCAGCCATCAAAAAGATAATTGTTTTCGCCGAGGGTGCGGATAAAAGGTTCCGAAAGAGGGTACTCCTCTGTCAGCAGGTTTTTGGCCAACAGGCTCATCTCAAATTTTACCCGCATCTTCTTTTTGCCCGCCACCCGGAAACAGTCCACCGGGTCGGCACGGTGTTTATTCTCAAATTGCCACTGTTCTCCTGTCGGCTCAACCTTTTTCATGCGCTCTACTTTGAAAAGTTTGTTTTCGCCGCTTTGGGGTTCATAGGCCCATACGGATATGTAGTTGGTGGTGAAGTCGAAAGGTTCCAGCAGCCGGTCGGTTACTGTGCCGCCCACCGACGAGCGGTATTCCTTAACTTTTACCTGTCGCTTGTTGCGAATGGCCTCCAGCAGCGGTTTGATTTTCGATGATTGCTCTTTGGCGGTAAAACGGATGGCAATACGGTCGGTGTCGTAGAGGGCCGAAAGTTTGGATACCAGACTGGCACGTGCTTTGGTAGTGGTGGCGATACTGTTGATGGCTTCGTTGAGGATGTAGGCCTCTTCTTCCGAAAAGTGTAACAGACTGCCCAGTTCCTTTGCCGCTTTATTATTTTTTTCGAGGATATAGCCCCGGTTGTCTTTATCAACAACAAAGCCAAAATTCTTTAAGGTGTTGATATAACGGTATAAACCTCTTTTGGAAAGTTGCAGCCGTTCTCTGATTTCATCGGAAGTATAACGTCGGATGCCCGAAAGCAGGTCAAGGAGTTGGAGGATTTTCAGGGCGGTTTTCATGGGTGTTAATTTGGATCCCTTAAAGGTAATCATTTTAAGGTTTTTGCGGGAAGTTGTTGAAAACTTTTTCAGCCAATCCGAATTCAGGACATTACCCCGTTTACTTCCCGATTGCCATCAGATGGCTCCTTTTCACGCAAAGGCACTAAGGCGCAAAGGGATTTTTACAAGCGAAAAATGGCAGAAGAAGGTGGTCCTTTACGGGGAAATGCGCAACGTTGCCCCCTTAAACTTTCACCACGACAATAGTGAGGTCATCGCTTTGTTCCTGACCGGAAGTATAGGTTTGAATATCGTGCAATAGTTTGTTTTTAATGTCAACACTGTTGCTGTTTTCCATGTTTTGTAATGTCCGGGCAATGCGTTCGGTACCGAAAAACTCTCTTTGGGTGTTTTCGGCTTCGCTGACACCATCGCTGAAAGCCACAATGGTGGTATTACCATCGAGTCGGAGTGTGCTGTTTTGGTAAGATAAATCCTCAAAAACAGCCACCGGCGGGGCAAAGACAGTTATGGGAGAGGAGATGGCACCGTTTGTATTGATGATAAACGGCGGATGGCCGGCCACGGAAAAAGTCAGTTCCTTTGTCTTTAGATTCACTACGCCCACAATCAGGGTGGCAAACATGCCTGTGGAGGATATCCGGGAGAGTTTCCCGTTTACTTTGCCGAGGACAAACGCAGGGTCGCATTTTTCATCAATGGCGTTTTCGATAAGCATTTGCGAGGCCATCATAAACAGTGAGGCGGGAACGCCTTTCCCCGAGACATCGCCCACATAAAAAATCAGGTTTTCCTCTGTTTTTTTGTATCCGAAAAAATCACCGCCGACCTCCTTGGCGGGAAGCATAACACCGCTAAGGGAAAACCCCTGTTCCGTAATATCTCTTTTTTTCGGAAGAAACTGTTGCTGAATCCGGCTGGCCAGCACAAATTCATTTTTTATTTTTTCTTCTGCTGCCACACTCTTTTTCAACTGGTTGGAAATAATCATTACCATGAGCAGGATGAGGACAATATCGGCAAACATGATGAGGAGCAGCCATCTTTTCAACTGGGTTAATGGTCTGAAAAGTACACTGTTTTTCAGGAATATCCCGATAGACCACGAAGTTTGTGCCACATACATGGTGTATAAAGTGTATTTTCCATCCGGCAGGTTGATACTGTAAATACCTGATTTCCCTTTAACCATTTCGCCGGCAGCTATTTTCAGTTCTTTTGAGCCAATAAAGTCGGCATATTTGAAGATGGTTTGTTTGAGGTTAAATTTTCTGTTGGGATGGGAAAGCAGGAATCCGGTCCTTGATACCAGAATGATATGTTCCGATTTATCTTTTGCCAGTCGCTGAATTTTCCGTGAAAGCGTGTTTAGCTCCACATCAGCAGTAACCACACCGAGAAAATGTTTGTGCTGATCGATTACCGGGTAGGAGTATGTGGTCATATACACTTCGCCCCCGCCTTTGTCAAAATAGGGTTCGCTCCAGGCCGGTTTTCTGCTCTGCTTTACTTTGTAGTACCATGCCGAGTGCAGGTAATCATATTTTGGTGGCATGAGCCATTTTTCCCGAATCGAATCACCTGACCTGTAGTAATATTTACAATATAATTTCTTTAACGGGCTTCCGGGATCCAATGCCAGTGCCGAACCGAATACCGCAGGTTTTTTTTCAACATTTTCTTTTAGAAAAGGAAGTATTTTTTGATAATTTTCAGGAACAGTTTCTATCATGGTCGCAGCTTTGACAGTAAAAGCACTGGTTTTATTCAAAAAGCTCTCGATATTTTTTAAAGTATTCAGGTTGATGAGCTGTGCCTGCCGGTATTCCGATTTTGTAAGTTCGGAGCTGACAAACTTCTGTATGAGATAGAGTGAGACAATAAACATTGGTACCGTTATGATAACAATGTAAAAGACAATCTTCTTTTGAATGTTATTAATTTTAAAGGATGATTTTGATAACATTAAGCGATTGTTTTTCGTCGTATTGATACTCAATTTCTGTTGCCAGCGAATTGACCAGCACCAGTCCCAGCCCGCCGTATTTCATTTTTTCAACGCTTTCCTGTCTGCGTTCCGGCGTTTTTGTCGGGTTGAATTTTTCCGCAAGGTAACGAATGTACAGTACTGTTTCTCCGCCTTTTAATGAAATGTTCAGGTCGTATCCCGTTGTTTGGGTATATTTTAAAAGGTTTACGACCAACTCCTCACAAATCAGATGGAGGTTGTAACACAACGCTTTAGGCAGGTTGTGTTGATGGCAATACTTTTTGATTTCTTCAAAAGCATCCTGAAGGGAGTGCTGCTCAAATTTCATCGTGAGGGTTATATTTCTTTTAAAAATGTCAGGAATCCGGAAAGCCGGAATATTTCCAGCACATTGCCTTTGGCCCCGTGCAGGTAAATTTCTTTTCCGGCTGCCTTTGCTGCTTTGGCACATTTCAATATCACCTGCAAACCGGCACTGCTGATGTATTCCAATTTGTTTACTTCCAACTCTATATCCCGGTCGAGTGTTTCCAGATCTTTGGAAATGGCATCAGATGTCTCTTCGGCATTGGTGGCATCCAACCGGTCAATAAATTTTAGTACAAGTCTCTCTTTTTTTTCAATTTCTACCATTATACAATTTTTCTTTGGTCTTTAATCAATGATATTTTTCCTGTTTTCGGATTTCTCGGCAGTGTATCCGGTTTGACGATTTGCACGTTTACACTTGCTATCAATCCGTTTTCTAACATTACGTTTAATTCTTTTGAAAGTTTCAAAATGGCATTTCTGACCTCTTCGGAAATATCCTTAAACCGGTCTTCCTTTGCTTCGACAATGACTTTCAGGGAGTCTTTTCCTTTTTCGAGGCTGACGATCATTTGAAAATGGGAGCTCAGCTCATCGAACGGATAAATAGCCGTTGAAATAACTTCGGGTGTGATATTCCCGCCACCGATAATGACAATGTCGTCACTGCGGCCCAAAAGTTCCAGTATCCTTGTCTTTCTGCCGCACTGACATTCCATTTCCACCCACCGGCACAGGTCGCCTACTTCGTAACGGATGGTAGGCATGAGTGTTCGTTGCAGGTTGGTAACCACAATTTTCCCGATTTCGCCGGTTTTTACCGGTTCGTTGGTTTCCACATTGAGTATTTCCACATAATGCAAATCCTCATGCACGTGGTGCAACGAAGTCCCCACCAGGTGTTCGCACTGGTAGCCGATGGCACCCGTGTCGTTGGTTGTGTAACCGGTGGAAGCTATTTTTTTGACTCCCAGCACCTTTTTCAGGTACTCGCGCGACTCTTTAAAAAGATGTTCGCCACCCACGGAGACTTTATCAATTTTCAGGTTGATATTGTGCGTTTGTACATACTCGGCAAGGGAAAGCAATACCGAGGGAATGGTGATGATAGCGTTGGCTTCAAAATTGACCAGGTTCTGCACAATGGTTTCCATGGGATGGTTTCCGCCGATGGGCAGAATGGTGCAGCCGGTGTGCTCCAGTGCCTGGTTAAACGAGACAAAAGAGGCCCACATGTTACCGGCAAACAGCAGGTTGGCCACACGGTCGTCTTTGTCGAAAACCGACAATGCCAGCCCTTTTCCCAACCTTACCGTATTGAAATGTTGCTCTTCTACGGTACGATATACACTTTTTGGCTTTCCGGTGGTGCCGCCGCTGGAAAAAATGTAACCGCCTTTTATTTCGTCTGTCAGCAGCCCTTCTCCGGCCGGGGGAAGGTACTTTTTATAATCTTCTCCCTGCAGGAGTGGAATTTTCCTGAAGGAAGAAAAGCTGTCGAAAGTAATGCCTTTGTATCGTTGGGAAAGCAGAGGCGATTTTTTTCTTACAATATTTGTTATCCTGATTAACCGTGCCAGCGTTTGGCGGTCTCTCTCTTCATCCGGAAGGAAATCAAAAGCATCATGCCCCACATCATATCTTTCCCAAAGGGCTTCTGTTTGCCAGTTTGTTTCCAGCGAGTTCCTTCCCAGCGACACCCAGCGTACCAATTCGGCAATGCCTTTGGAGCCATCGTGCGGGGTACCGTGTTTTCGTACCGCCATGCGGCCTATTTCCACAAAACGGTCAGCACCTGCCAGGGACAATTGCGTGGACAACTTTTTGGCCCTTTCCTCATCGGCGAGGATGGAAACGGTTTGGATGAACTGCCCCATAGGTTCAACAATCTTCACTACCTCATCCAATGTTTCAACGGGCTTAACAAAGATTGTCCGGTTATGACAGGAAATCTGAAACTCGGTATTGCTTTGGTAAACCACTGTTGCGAGGCCGCTTTTGCTGAAATAATAATCTTCGTCGCCGGTGGCTTTGTTTACTTTGGCCAGTTCCCTGACTTTGGTAATCTCCACCGCTTCGTCGTCGTAAACAGTGCCCTGGGGGATTTTCACGGCCCAGTCGTCAAGGGCTTTGCCTATTTCAACCATCATTGATTTGGCAAGTTTTTTACTCTCCACATAAACCGTGTGCGGCGAGGAGCAGGCCGATTGTTCCCACATAATGGCATCTTTGGCAATGAGTTGTGCCGCTTTTTTGAGGCCTTTCCTTTGCAATTCCTCTTTATCGACCATAACAAAGCTGTATTTTGGTCCGTATTCGATAAGTTTGCAGTGAAGGCCGAGGTTTTTTCGGTACGAACGGATCGTATCGGCACCTCCGTAAGCCACAATGGCATCGCATTCCTGTTTGATAATATTTTCGATGCTTTCGGTACCCCCTTTCCAGTTGATGAGGGCCATGGCTTTGTGCAGGATGCCTGTTTCGTCAAAATCGCGCAGGCTTTTGGCAAAAAGCACCGGAAAGACAGGATCCACTGTGGACATCTTCATAATGTTCACGTTCTTGCTTACAAGCCCCTGGATGAGGCTGTCCACGCCGCCCACAAAAACGTTTCCTGCCGAAACGTGCGTTACCACGCCAAGAGGTTCTGTTTTTATGTATCCCCTGAAATAGTGGTTGTAGGTCCATTTGTTGAGGTAGTCTTTGTCGCCGAGGTCAGAGTTGAGCCTTGTGAGCATGCCATCGCGGCTGAGCAGCGAACACAT
>JALUYM010000400.1 GCA_027018745.1 Bacteroidales bacterium
CAACCGGTGAAACCCGGAACGCTGTTTGCATGGAACGGCGCCTACTATGTGCTTTCGGAAATGAAAAAAGATGAAACAGGGGATGACGATTAATCAAAGCCGGAAATGAAGGGTGTATAAAATGATAATTTTGATGGTTCACGCTAAAAGCGCAAAGGTTCCGCAAAGAACGTAAATCGTTTTGTTATAATGACTTAAATTTTGCGCACTCAGCGTTAAAGTTTTGCGCACTTTGCGTGAACCCCGCTTTTTGGACAACTTCATAAAATATGCCGTGGCTTCAATTCATGGCAAACCCATAACGGTAAAAGATAAATAAACAACCTAACACAAAATAAAATGAAAGAAGTAAAAGCATTTGTCCGGCCTGAAAAGGTGGACCAGATTGTCCCGGCGCTGAAAGAAGCCGGGTTTAAAAACATTTCGCTTACTCCGGGCGAAGGAACCGGACAGCAAATGGACGGCACCGATTCGGCTCCCTCTTTGAATTTTTATATCACCGACAGCAAAATCGTTAAGCTCGAACTAGTTTGCAAAGAGGAACTGGCCGAAAAAGCCATTGCAATCATCAGCAAATATGGCAGTACCGACAGGCCGGGAGATGGAATTATCTATCTCACCCATGTGGAAAGGGTCTGCCGGGTGAAAAACTGTGAAAGATTATAGGGTTTTTGCCCGGGTATGCGGGAATGCCCGGGAATTTATTCCCGGGCAACTGATGGATAAGTCCCGACGCTTCGGTCGGGACGACTCAAATCATTGCCGTGGATTTCAATCCACGGCGTCCATAAAAAACAAAAGTATAATGCAAAAAACAACTTATCGTTTAAGC
This sequence comes from Bacteroidales bacterium, assembly GCA_027018745.1. GTDB lineage: Bacteria > Bacteroidota > Bacteroidia > Bacteroidales > F082 > Sulfidibacterium. Next base: position 833 of record JALUYM010000400.1, read on the forward strand.
AAAATGGATTGTTCTTCCGAAGAATCCATGGTGCGCATGAAACTGGAACCGTTTCGTTTTGTAAAAAAACTGGAATTTGACCTGGACAAACGGGAAGTAACGGTGTGGCATGAAGGCCATGAAAAGGACATCCGGCAGAACCTGAAATCGCTGCAATTCGGGCTGGAAACAAAAGGTTCGGAGGAAGTCTCCGGGCCGGCACCCTTCCCCGACGATACAGGGCATCAGCGAAAGCTGCTGGGGACCGTACTGGCCATCAACCTCAGCTTTTTTGTCATCGAAATGGCTGCCGGGTGGCTGGCACAGTCCATGGGCCTGATAGCCGATTCGCTGGACATGCTGGCCGACTCGCTGGTTTACGCCCTCAGCCTGATGGTGGTGGGGCACAGCGTGGCACGGAAGCTCCGTATTGCCCGCATCAGCGGTTATTTTCAGATGCTGCTGGCTTTTCTCGGCTTTGCCGAAGTGATACGCCGTTTTTTCGGCACGGCCGAGCATCCCGATTACCGGATTATGATGGGGGTGGCCGCCCTGGCGCTTGTGGCCAATGCCGTGAGCCTGTGGCTTTTTTCCCGCTCGCGCAGCAAGCAGGAAGCCCACATCAGGGCCAGTCAGATTTTTACATCGAATGATGTGATCATCAACGCCGGCGTCATTGCGGCAGGGGCTTTGGTCTGGTTTACCCGCTCCGGCATTCCCGACCTGGTCATCGGGGCCATTGTCTTCCTCGTGGTCATCCGGGGTGCCTTGCGGATATTGAGATTGAAATAAAGCCGGCTATTTATTGACCGCGGCCGGATTATATCACAAAAAAAGCAGAAAAATGAAAAAATACAAGCTAAAAAATCTCGATTGTGCCTCCTGCGCAACAAAAATCGAGGACAGTGTCGGGAATTTTCCCTGGCAACGGATTTGATGAACAAAGGCTGCTGGAATACAAGGCTTATGCCGAATCCAATTCGAATCATCCCTGTTCTTTTGCTGTTTTTGCTTCTGTAAAGACGTATTATTTGCTTAAACTTATCAGTAGAAAAAGAAACGGAGGACTAAGGAAAAGTAAGGACCGAGGTATAACTGAAATGGAGAACATACAGGCTATCTGAAAGAAAAAACCGGATATTGAATTAAAAAATACCCGCTTGACGGTATTTACATCCTGCATGGAATGAATGTCCTTTGCAATAAAAAAACGCAAAAACAGATATATATATATTAATATGAAACGGATTTCAAAATCAGGATGGAAAAGTTCCAGTGGTATTATATATTTTTTGGGGATAATAGGCCCCGGACTTGTCGTAATGTTAGCTGACACGGATGCAGGCAGTATAGTAACAGCGGCCCAGAGCGGAGCTGTTTGGGGATACAAATTACTTCTTTTACAGGTAATACTCATCCCAATTTTATTTATAGTGCAAGAACTTACTGTACGACTTGGTATTGTAACCGGAAAAGGACATGGGGAACTTATTAAAGAAAAATTCGGGCCGGTTTGGGCCTGGATTTCAGTAGGTACATTAACTATCGCAAGTTTTGGTGCGTTAATTACAGAATTTGCCGGTATTGGAGGGGTTGGGTTAATCTTTGGAATACCACTTTGGGCCAGTGTTGGAGTTGCCGTTGTGTTTTTGGCCCTTGTTGCATTAACCGGTTCTTATCGTTCCGTTGAAAAAATAGCCATATTAATTGGTAGTTTTGAACTGGCTTTTGTCATTATTGCCGTGTGGGTACATCCAAAAATTAATGTTGTACTCAGCGGATTGGCACAAATCCCCTGGAAAAATACGGATTATCTTTATTTAGCTGCTGCAAATGTCGGAGCGGTTATTATGCCTTGGATGATCTTTTATCAACAGTCGGCAATAGTAGATAAAAAGCTTAAAATACATGATTTACGTGCATCAAGGCAGGATACAATACTGGGTGCAATAATAACGCAGATCATAATGGCCTCGGTGTTGATTGCTGCTGCTGCTACAATCGGTGTAAGCAACCCAGGTGCTCCGTTAGACACAGTTCAGCAAATAACAAAAGCTTTTACTCCTTTTTTTGGAAATACTTTTGGCACAATCGCCTTTGCTATGGGAATAATTGGCGCAGGAATGGTTGCTGCAATTGTCGTTTCACTTGCAATGGCCTGGGGTTTGGGTGAAGTTACAGGCTATAGGCACTCGCTTGAACACCATCCTATGGACGCTCCCTGGTTTTACACAATTTATATAGTCGGTTTAGTTCTTAGCGGATTATGGGTTATTTCAGGTACAAACTTGATTAACCTAAGTGTGGCTGTACAAATTATGAATGCCTTACTATTGCCCATTGTTCTCGGTTTCCTGTATTTGCTAGCTCTTAGGGCCCTGCCTGAAAAATACAAACTAAAAGGTATAAAAGCGGTACTTGTAGGAATATTTATCTTGTTAACCAGCGGATTTGGTGTGTTTGCCGTTCTCAATACACTATTATAAAGTCTGATACACTAATATAAAGTCTGCTGATTTTCATTCAGGTTAAATTAATTAAAAGTACGGGCGATTCTCTTTATTACCGAACCTTTAGCGGAGTAAAAAATTAGTCCGGATTTCTATCGTAACACTACGATAAAAACCGAAATTTTTTCGTGATTGACGTTTTCCTGTAAACAACCCGTATGGTTGTTTGCCAATGAAAAGGAGCAGAAGGCAGTGCCGGCATGCTCCTTTTTTTATGTGTGCAATTTTTTCACAGTTTTTACAAAATATCTTTTCCCCTGCGAAAAAAATTCTTTTTGATAAATAAATATTTTATGTACCGTCTGGTGATTGAACTATAATACACTGTTAATAAGTATTTTACACTCTTTAGCGCGAAGGTTGATTTCTAAAAGACATTCGTAAATTATTTTACCATGAAATGTTTTGAAGATTACAACGGGTTTTGGAACGGAGGGTCACTCTTAATGATCCTCCTGGCCATTACCGTAACCGCCACACAGGTTTTGATGAAGTGGTGCAAAAGGTGAAAGAAGAACTGAAAAAGGAAAGGTCCGGCATTTTGTCGGAACGTTTTCTTTCGATCCGGGTCTGCTCCCTGCATAGACAGGGAGTGCCCGGTTTTTTTTTTAATCAAAGAGGGGAACAACTTTATATTATCTTTTTTGGGGATAAAAAATTTGTGTAATTTTCGCTGTTCAAGATAATCCAAAAAATAAAAAAATGAAACGTGTCTTTTCTTTAATTTGTATTGCGCTGTTTTTTCTCTTGCCAGAGACACAAATAGTCGCTCAATCAACAGGTTATGACCCACACAAAGCTTTTGACCCCTTTTTTGATAATCAGCCGGGAACGGTGTACCGCAGTGCCGACGGTCAGCCGGGGCCCGATTACTGGACCAACCGGACCGATTATCGTATTACGGCTACCCTCGACACAATTCACAAATCCATTACTGCCAACGAAACCATTACCTATACCAACAACAGTCCTGATAATCTTTCCTTCCTGTGGCTGCAATTAGATCAAAACCGGTTTGCAAAAAATTCCAGAAGTGCTGCTGTTTATTCGCAAACTTTTAATCCCAAGCGCTTTATCGGGGGTTACGACATCCGTTCGGTAGAGATTGGCCAAGCGGGGAAATTTATGAAAGCAAATTATATTATTACCGATACCCGGATGCAGATAAGACTTTTCAAACCTTTGGAAGCCAAAGGCGGAACCATAAAGATCAGGATAAACTACAGTTTTAAAATTGCACCCAAAGGAAACGGTCGTTCTGGCTGGATGCATACCCCTAACGGTACCATCTACGAGGTAGCCCAATGGTTTCCCCGTATGGCCGTATACGATGACCTGGTTGGTTGGAACCTGCTGCCGTTTTTGGGGGCCGGTGAATTTTATCTCGATTATGGTAATTATGATATTTACATTAATGTTCCCTGGGATCAGATTGTGTGTTCCTCTGGAAAACTGGTAAATCCGGAAAAAGTACTCACCAAAACGACCATTAACCGGTTGAAAAAAGCGGAAAAAAGTAACAAAACGGTGGTTATCCGATCGGAAAAAGATATTCATAATCCCTATTCCCGCCCGGTTCAAAGCGGAAGGCTTGTATGGCATTTTAAGATGCAAAACAGCCGTGATTTTACCTGGGCCAGTTCAAAAGCATTTTTATGGGATGCTGCCAAAGTCAACCTGCCCCATAATAAAACAGCTTTGGCCATGGCCCTGTATCCGGTGGAAAGTGCAGGAAAGAACGCCTGGAACCGTGCAGTCGAATATTTAAAAGGCAGCATTGAGATTTTCTCCAAACACTGGTATCCGTATCCTTATCCCACTGCTACCACCGTGGGCGGCCCTGTTGGGGGAATGGAATATCCGGGTATAGTGTTTTGTTCTTGGCGCGCCAAAAACAAATCGCTTTGGATGGTTACCGACCATGAGATCGGCCACACATGGTTCCCGATGATTGTCGGGTCGAATGAACGAAAGAATGCATGGATGGATGAAGGGTTCAATACTTTTATCGATGTATACGCTACGCAGGAATTCAACCATGGGGAATTTGCTCCCAAAAGTGATCACGAATACAACCCGCAGGGAGGTAATCCGGCGAGGGACATTGTCCCGTTGATGCTTAATCCGAAAGCTCCGCCTATCATAACTTATGCCGATGCTTTTCCGGGAAAATTTTCCCATCCGGTGAGTTATTACAAAACAGCTTTAGGCCTTGTTATCCTTCGTGAATATGTCCTCGGCCACAACCGGTTCGATTATGCTTTCCGGACTTATATCAAACGCTGGGCTTATAAACACCCGTCGCCCCTCGATTTTTTCAGAACCATGAATGATGCTTCCGGGGAAAATTTAAACTGGTTCTGGAAAGGGTGGTTTGTAAAAAAATGGACACTCGACCAGGCCGTAACCTCAGTTAAGTATGTTCATAACGATCCGGCCCGGGGAGCACTGATAACTCTGGAAAACAAAAACCAGCTGGTTATGCCTGTTACCCTGAAAATCATACAGGCAAACGGACATGCCAATATTGTGAAGCTTCCGGTGGAAATCTGGGAAAGAAGCGGGAAATATACTTTTCGTTTCAACTCTACCACTCCGTTGAAAAAGGTGATCGTAGATCCGAATAAAATGCTTCCCGATGTCGACCCGGCCAATAATATTTGGCCTGCCGTCAAATAGTGTGTGTCAGATAAGCCCCTGACAGGACGATATATACAGAAATAACCGTCCCACAGGGTATTGACAGGCATCAAAATGTGCGCATCAGAAGAAACCGTTATGGCAGGTTTACCAGATGATAAATTTATCTACTTTTGCTTTTTTTAAAGAAAGTGTGTAATATGAAAAAGCTCAAGGAATTTGCTGTTTACTGCGAGAACACAAAAACGGAGAAAAGATATCCTTTCGGGACAACGCTGGCCGATATTGTTGAAGACCAGAAAATTGACATAGGAGAAGACATCCTGGGCGCAATGGTGAACAATACGCTCAAAGAGATGGATTATATGCTTTACAAACCCAAAACCGTGCGCTTTATTGGTTACAGCCATCCCGACGGCCGGCGGATGTATGTACGTTCCTTATCAATGGTTTTGTTTAAAGCCGTGGTTGACCTTTACCCCGATTTTAAGCTGAAGATTGAGCATACTGTTTCCAACGGCCTTTATTGCGAACTCGAAGGTTTGTACAACGGGGAATCGCATGATGAAATTA
>JALUYM010000401.1 GCA_027018745.1 Bacteroidales bacterium
CATTGGGTTCCACTTCAAAAAGTTGTTTTCGACGCTGGTTGTAAAATTCCAACACCATCTCCGGGTGACGTTCCCACGCTTCGGGCGAAGCTACTTCTTCGATACGATGGTTTTGCCACAAGCCGTTGCTGTCGCGAAAAGTACTGATTCCGCTTTCGGCGCTCATACCGGCACCGGTTAAAATAACCATGCGTTTCATGCAATTTTTTTTTGAAGCAACAAGATACAAAAAAAGCGCCCTGGTTTGAGGCGCCTTTTCATCAAAAAGTTTTCGTGATTAGAAAAGTTTCATATCATCATAAACTTTCATCACATCTTTAACATGCTGTGAAGAAGCATGTAACAGTGCCAGTTCTTCATCGTTCAGTTCAATTTCGATGATCTCTTCCACACCGTTCCGACCCAGTTTAACAGGTGAACCGAGATAAACATCTTTTTCGCCCCATTGTCCATCCAAACGGACACAGCAAGGGAAAATATGTTTTTGATTCTGAATTACCGATTCAACCATTTGTGCGGCAGAAGCACCCGGAGCATACCAGGCAGAAGTTCCCAGCAGGTTAACAATCTCTCCACCTCCTTTTTTGGTACGTTCAACAATAGCATCCAGTTTTTCTTTTGGGATCAATTCAGTTACAGGAATACCCGAAACAGTGGTATAACGCGGCAATGGCACCATGGTATCGCCATGACCGCCCATTAACAGTGCCTGAATGTCCATCGGAGAGATATTCAGTTCGGATGCAATAAAAGCACGATAACGTGCAGTATCCAACACGCCGGCCTGACCGAAAACTTTACTGGCATCCTTACCCGAAGCCATATGAGAAGCATAAGTCATCACATCCAAAGGATTGGAAATAATAATAATGATAGCATCGGGTGAAGCTTTCATCACATTATCCGTAACGGATTTAACAATTTTTGCATTGGTAGAGATCAAATCATCGCGCGACATGCCCGGCTTACGCGGAACACCGGAAGTTATGACGACCACATCGGAACCTTCTGTTTTGGAATAATCATTAGTAGAACCGATAACCCTTGTATCAAAATGGTTGATGGCTGAACTTTCCCAGATATCAAGAGCTTTACCTTCGGCCAAACCTTCTTTAATATCAATCAGGACAACCTCATCGAGAAAATTCTTTTGAGCTAAAACATCAGCACAGGTGGCTCCCACAGCGCCTGCACCTACAACAGTTACTTTTTTCATGATATAATGTTTTTTTAAGTTAAATTACCTTTAATTATTTTAATCCCAAAATTACAATTTTATCAAAGAATTATTTCTTAAAAAACGATAAATATCTGTTTCTCTGTAAATTTATATGGTATCTAAATTATCGGAAAAGGAAAAAAGAAAAACAGTTTTCACCTGTAATACCAATTATCACTTACAAAGCATTAAAAAATATTTTGATACACAAACATATGGGAAAGCAAAAGCAACTGTTTATCAGTATCTAATTGCCCCTGATTAATCGACGGATTGTTTCGAGGTTCCGCTCGTTCAGGATGTTTTTTCCAGAAGCAGTATAGAGAAAATCGATGAGCTGTCTGTAACGTTCAACTACCCTGTTCCGCACCATTTTCATGGTAGAATTTAACATGCGGTTTTCTTCCGAAAAGGGCTCATCCATAATTCCCACAGCTGCCGGCAGCCATCGTCCGGGAAACATATTTTCATATTTTCCACCAGGCAGGAACTGGTCAATATCAGTTTTGATCAGCTCCAGGATAATTTTATCATAATCGGCAGTTTCCCGGGTCAGTTCCAATTCTTTCATGGCTGCTTTCAAGGCAGGAATGTTCGGGAAGATAAGTCCGCTGGTATAGGCATTCTGGTTATTGTAAAGCATACATTGTTCAATAAAACGCGACTGTTCCACAATGGCTTCTTCAATACCTTCCGGACTGAATTTTTCACCATCATTTCCGATCAGCAGGCTTTTAAACCGGCCAAGTACGTACAAGAACCCATCTTTATCAAGGTAACCCATATCACCGGTATACAGCCAGCCATCTTTTAACACCTCAGCGGTGGCAGTTTCATTTTTCCAGTACCCTTTCATGACATTTTCGCCCCTGACAACGATTTCGCCTTTTTCGCCCAATGGCAGTTCATTACCTTGTTCATCACAAATTTTCAGATCGAGATGGGTTACCAGATAACCCGATGAACCCAGTTTGTGTTTTTCAGGGCCGTTGGATGAAATAACCGGCGATGCTTCCGAAAGCCCGTAACCCTGATAAACGGGGATACCTATGGCATAGAAAAAACGTTGCAGGTCAATGTCAAGCAAGGCCCCGCCGCCAATAAAAAACCGCAATCTACCGCCAAAGCCTTCCCTGATCTTACTAAACAATATTTTATCATAAAACCGTACCAGCGGCAGGAGCGCCCTTCTCCAGCCTTTTCCTTTGTCCCAGCCAATCCCGTTATAAATGTATGCTGTTTTCATGGCCTGACGAAAAAGGGCTTCTGTTACTTTGCCTTTGGCCCGAATGCCTGCTTCAATGTTCTTTCGGAAATTTTTCGACAAAGCCGGCACACTCAACAGGAAAGTCGGTTTCACCTCTTTAATATTTTTTGGAATATTGCGCAAAGTTTCCATGATTGTTTTTCCGGTTTCCACCACGGCCATGCTGGCACCCTGACGGATCAGTGTGTAAAGCCCGACTGTATGGGCAAATGAGTGGTCCCATGGCAAAATCAACAAGGTAACAAAATCTTCGGTGACAGTCATCAGGCTGTTAGCCTGTTCCACATTAGCCGTATAATTCCGGTGAGAAAGCATGATGCCTTTGGGATCAGCAGTTGTTCCAGAAGTGTAACTGATATTGGCCAGATCATCCGGTTGTACGGCTTGCCAGGCCAGCTCAAGTTTCTCTTTTAAATCCGGAAGTTGTTTTTCCCCGTTTTCATAAATATCGCGATAACTTTTTTCGCTGTTGTCAAGTGTATTGGCATGCCCGATGATGATAAAAGTCCCTACTTTGGGAATTTCATTTTTTATGGAACGTATTTTGTCTGCCTGTCGTTCACTGCAGATAACCCAACGGCACTGGGCATGTCTTATTCTGAACGACAATTCGTCAGGCTCATTAATCTTCACCGAAAGCGGAATATTAATAGCTCCGAGATAAAGAATGGCCAGTTCGGAAACAAGCCATTCACTACGGCCTTCCGAAAGCAATGCCACACGGTCTCCTTTTTTTACCCCCAGGGCCATCAATCCGGCAGCAAACCGGTAAACATGTTCTCTGACAGAAGAGAAGCTGATGCCTTTGTACTGTCCGTTCTTTTTTTCCCAAACCAACACATTGTCAGGATATTTCGCTACACTGCCTTCAAAAAGTTGTGGTATTGTTTTCATATCAATCCCATTTTTCTAAAAAAATAAAGGAGCAAAATACTAAGAATTTTTGAAACGGCAGACGAATTACTTTCCGGATTTTCGCATAAGTACCTGCAGGGTAGTACGATTTTGCTGTTTGAGAAGGATTTGTTTGCCCCTGGTGAACTTTTGTAACAACTTACCATTGTCATGTCTGATCGTCAGCAGTTGAAGCCCGTTATTATATTTAAGGACAAATTCATCTTTAAGACTATCCAGCACGGGTTGCAGTTTTTCAGGGTTTTCATCAAAGCAAACCGAAAAACTCACGGCTGAATTCTGCATCAGGTTCACATGCAGTTTGTGCTTGCTCAACGTATTAAATACTGTTTTAAGTTTTCCTTCTTCCATAAATGCCAGGTCGCGTGAACTGATGCTCAGCAGGGTTTGATTTTCCTTAAAGATAATTTTGGGGATAGCGGCATCATTTTCGGCATGATTATCAATGAGTGTCGGGGAAGTTTCAGGAGAATAGAAAGCACAAACTTTCAACGGGATATTGCTGTTGCGAAGGGGCTGAACAGTTTTTGGATGAATAACGGAAGCTCCGTAAAATGCCAATTCCACTGCTTCGTTGTAAGAAACATGATCGAGTTTTACCGCTTCTTTAAACACACGGGGATTGCTGTTCATCAATCCCGGAACATCTTTCCATATGCATACTTCATCGGCATGCAACGCAAAACCCAGGATGGCAGCAGAGAAATCAGAACCTTCACGTCCCAAAGTAGTCACATGACCCTTGTTACCTGACGCTATAAAACCCTGTGTTAAAACAATTTTTCCGGCCTCAAGACATGGTTGAACCCGGGTTTCAACAGCTTTAACAGTATAAGGCCAGTTGACATTGGCCTGCGTAAAATTTTCATCGGTTACAATAATTTGTCCGGCATTCACCAGTTTTACCGGAAGATCCTTTTCGTTGAGCCAAAAAGTTGCAATACAGGCTGAAAACAGCTCACCAAAACTGATTACCCGGTCATAGGCAAAAAATTCGTTTTTCGGAAGTTTATGTAAAACGGTCCATAGGTTTTCAAACTGTTTATCAACCTGATGTAACAGCAAATCTTCATTTTGTAAATTCAAACCACGGATCAAAAGAGAGTGTGTTGTTTTTAAATCCAAAAAAGCTTTCCGCAACATTTCCGGTTGTTTCCGGCGCGCCAGCCGTAACAAATTTTCCAAAGCATTGGTGGTCTTACCTATGGCCGAAACAACTACTACCAGTGGCTGCTGGCTGTATCCTGCCACTATGGAAGCCATATTTTCCATGCCTCGGGCATCTTTCAATACTGCCCCACCAAATTTAAAAACCCTTAACATTCACTTCCCTGGTTAAAACCGTTCCTTAATCAATCCCTTTCTGTAGGCTGTCAATAACATTTTCAGATCAGCAATCTGATCCATCAAATCTTTCCCGATATCCGTATCCTTTACCCGTTTGCGGGTTGCATTGGCTTCGATAAAAATCCTTTTCGATATGATGTCTTTTTCATCAACAATAGCCTGACGTTTCGAATCAAAATGTTCATGTTCAACAAGGACCAGCCCGTATGAATTATATATTAGTGTGTATCCTGAAACACCCGTCACTTTCTGATAGGGAACCGACATGCCACCATCAATGACGAACAATTTGCCGTTGGCTTTAATGGGGCTCTCCCCTTTACGTACTTTTACCGGAACATGGCCATTGACAATACGCGAATTTTTCCCCGTCAGTCCAAACTCTTTTAAAATAGCAAGGCAATGGGTTTCATCTTCATATGCCAGTTTATAATAAGGGTTTTTATTTTCTTCATGGGTTTCTTTTTCAGCTAAAAAATAACGCTCGAATGTAGCCATTTTCATCTTGCCAAAAAGCGGGGACAAAGCTCCACACCACAAATACCATAAGTAATCGGCAGAATTTTCATATTTTTTGTTAAACCGGTGATGATAAGCTTTGCGAGCCACCCGGTCAAAGTGGTCACAAAGGCTCTTTCCCGAATATTTTGCCCCTTCAATTTCAAAGCCAACAAAATTTCCTTTTTCGTCCATGGGGATACATCCATGATACATCAAATTGGCATTAAAAGTCAGGTACATACTACCATGTGAGAACAAAAATTCAATATGGTTTTGTAAGCGCTGGCTGTTCTTGATGCTGTTGGCCAGTTTTTCCATAACCTCTTGTTCACCTTTGGAAAGCCGGTATGGATTTTTGGGGTCAACCGTCGGAAAATTCTTGTCCAGCAGGACATAAGTTTTACCATTTACCGAAAGAGTCCCTTTTTTGTAATCGATCTTATCCAATAACAACCTGTCTTCCATTTCGAAATGCGGATTACGCTGAATGACTTGTCCTTCCAGTTTGAACTGAATGATGGAAATGGCTTTATGCATTTGCCGGGTAATTTCTATATCCCTGCCATCAGTATCTGATTTGGATGCAAACTGTTTGCAGTCGTCACCTTTGTATGTTTTCATGGCAAATGTGGCCAGCGGAAGCAAATTTATACCATAGGCATCTTCCAGCGTACCCAGATTATTATAACGCAGTGAAATCCGTATCATGTTGGCGATCAACGCATAACTACCGGAAGCAGCTCCCATCCACAGAATATCATGATTTCCCCACTGGATATCGACCGAATGATAATTAACCAACCGGTCCATCACTTTTTCGGCATAAGGACCCCGGTCGTAAATATCTCCGATAATATGCAACCGGTCGATGAGCAAATGCTGGATAAACTTACAAATGGCCACAATAAAAGCCTCTGCCCGGTTGATTTCAATAATGGTATTGATAATCCCTTCGAAATATTCTTCTTTGTCTTCACCGCTCTCATTCAAAAGTTCCACAATAATATATGAAAAAGATGGTGGCATGGCTTTCCGCACTTTTGAACGGGTATATTTGGAAGCTGCTGCACGGGCAACTATTATCAGCCGTTGTAAAGTAATAAAAAACCATTCATCGCGGTCTTCCTCTTCCTTCAGTACCAGATCCAGCTTTTCTTCGGGATAATAAATCAAAGTGGCGAGAAAGCGTTTGTCTTTTTCCCGAAGGGATTTTCCGAATACGTCGTCAATTTTTTTCCGCACCACGCCCGAAGCGTTG
>JALUYM010000402.1 GCA_027018745.1 Bacteroidales bacterium
CCCATTAATAAAACAAGAGAGGGAATGTTTTTGTGGAATTAACTTTTCATAAATTCGATTACCTTTTCCCAAAAACCTTTTTCCAAATGGCAGTCGGAATGGCCGCGACCCGGGATTATCCAAAGCTCGGCATGGTCGCCTGCGGCTTTCACAAGCCGTTTTCCTTCCTCTACAGGTACGGTCCTGTCCTTTTCGCCATGTATGAGCAAAAAAGAAGCTTCTGAATAAGGAATATGCTTTTCGGGTGCTATTTTGTTCAAATCCAGCTTTTGAAAGATTTTTAAGTAACGGAACATGAGCCAGATCATGGGATAATAAGGGATGTAATGATCTTTGAATTGTTTTTTCATAACCGAAGCCGGATGGGCAAATGCCCCTACGGTAACTACTTTTTTAATGCGCTTGTCGTGCGCAGCAGCATAAATAGAACCGGCCCCTCCAATGGATAAACCAACGAGATAAAAATCTTTGTTTTGTGTTTTTTGTTTGAGGTCTACGTAGTTGACAGAAGCAATAATGTCTTCGGCAAATTTGACCAGGTTGGAATATTTATCCGGATCGCTGTTACCATGACCGCGGGCGTCAAAAGCCAGCATATTAAATCCGTTACAACAGAATTTTTTAAGATACGGCAACATGCGATGTGCATTGCGTCCCCAACCATGGGCAAAAATAATGGTAGGTGCATTTTTATCAGCCGGAATCCACCATCCATACAGATGCCGGCCATCCTCCAGTGGAATCTTTATTTCTTCCACCTGAAAGGGTACTCTTTCAGGAACACCATGTTTGTCAACAGGATTAATGAACCCCTTTACCATGAAAATAAATAAAATGACGATGGCCAGTAAAAGAATTCCCAAAAGGATAAATATCCAATTCATAAGTTCAGTTATTTTTAGACAGACAAAGCTAAGAAATAAAGTGCAGACCAATACAATACCATCAAAATACCGGGAGCCCATTTTATCGGTTTGACAAACTTGTTATATGCCAACAGCGAATCGGACAACACAAACAGGATAGCACCGAACAAACCACAAGCAGTTAACATATCCGGTTGAAAACCGTACCGTCCTGCCGCCTGCCATAAAAAAGTCAGAATTACCAATGCATATACAACAACAGGAATGGTCATCTCGCCGGTGTGTGGTAAAAGAACAATCAGGAACAGAATAAAATAAATCAGGACAGGAATCAGATAAATCCAGTTCCAGTAGGGTCCTGTATGGCCGATAAAGGCAGTGATAAAAAAGAGATGGGCGATAAGAAATGAAACCAGGCCGGCAATAAAACGTTCATGTGGCAGCATCAAAAACACATCTCCGGCCAGCGAAAAAAACAGGGCTATGAGAATAAGAACTTTGTAATGCAAAAAGACATGTCCTCCCTGTTGAAAGGCAAAATAGATAATCAGTGCTGTGGTCAGCGGTTTAAAGACCATTTTGAGGGAAGTGTTTTTCACATAAAGTCCGGTAATGTGAAGCAGGCCGGAAAGAATGATCAGCAACAAAAGAAAATGCATAAAACTTGGGTATAAAAACAGGTTGAAATTACGAAAAAGAGTTTATGTCCGGTTGAAACCGTACAATAATAAATGTAATGTTTACTTGACTTTTTGTAATTAATTAGTTACTTTTGTCGTGAATTTTAACTTTTGTACCATGAAAACAAATTATCTGTTCCCCCATACCTGGAAGAAACCGGGTTGGGCACTTTTCATTTTGGGCATACTCTTCGGGTTTTATTATCTTTTTGTCCAATCGGAACCGCCCTTTTTTAATGTCCGCCTCTTTGCCCTTGTTGATGGGTCTTTTTTAAAACCCTATTCATTCTTTACCCTGGTTAAAACAAACGCTTTGGATGAAATAATTACTGTTTTGCTTCTTGTTGGCGGGATTTTAATTGCTTTTTCAAAAGAAAAAAAGGAAGATGAGTTTATCTCGAAAATCCGGTTGGAATCGCTTGTATGGGCAACTTACGTAAATTATGCAATCCTCCTGATAGCTGTCCTGTTCTTTTTTGACCTGGCTTTTCTTTGGGTGTTGATTTTTAATATGTTTACCCTCCTTTTTTTCTTTATCATTCGCTTCAACTGGCTGTTGTATAAATCGAAAAAAGGGCTCCGGCATGAAGAACAGGCTTAAAATAGAAAGGGCCATTAAAAACATGACCCAGGCCCGGCTGGCGGAGGCCGTTCAGGTGAGCCGTCAGACCATCAACGCCATTGAACTGGGAAAATACAACCCTTCCACCGTTTTGTCCCTGAAAATAGCCCGTGTTTTTGGCAAGAATGTCAATGATATTTTTTTTCTTGAAGAAACGGATTGAACCTTTTCCGGTTTTATTTTCTGTATAACATTGCTTTATGGAATAAAACCAATCATTCTTTCGTGGTTTTTCTTTCAGGGGTAATCGCCATCAGTACAGGAAATTATTGTACGGATAACGCACGGCGTGTACAACGCGGATATGGTCGTACAGCAGTTTTTTAAATTCGGGATAATTTTCTTTTGTTTTGGCTGATACAAAAATACAGGGTTGGTTTTCTCGCGACATCCAGGTGGCTTTCAGTTCTTTTAAACTGATGTTCTCACGTGAAACTGTAGTCAGGTCATCTTTTTCTTTCGGTGTAAACCGGAAAGCATCTATTTTGTTAAAAACCATAATCCTGTCTTTTTCGCCGGCGCCTATCTCAGCCAGGGTCTGGTTTACCGTTTTTATCTGTTCTTCAAATTCGGGATGGGAAATGTCGATGACATGTACCAGGATATCCGATTCGCGTACTTCATCGAGGGTGGACTTAAAAGACTCGATGAGCCCTGTGGGCAGCTTACGGATAAACCCGACGGTGTCGGAAAGCAAAAAGGGGAGATTTTCGATGACCACCTTGCGTACCGTGGTGTCCAGTGTGGCAAAAAGCTTGTTTTCGGCTAGGATGTCCGATTTGCTCAGCAGGTTCATCAAAGTGGATTTCCCCACATTGGTATAACCCACCAAAGCCACGCGCACCAGTTTTCCACGGTTTTTTCGCTGTGTGGCTTTTTGTTTGTCGATCTCTTTCAACCTTTTTTTCAACAAGCTGATCTTGTCGCGAATAATCCGGCGGTCTGTTTCAATTTCGGTTTCGCCGGGTCCCCGTAATCCGATACCACCGCGCTGACGCTCGAGGTGTGTCCACATACGGGTCAGCCGGGGCAAAAGATATTGGTACTGTGCCAGTTCCACCTGCACTTTGGCATGGGCGGTACGTGCGCGGCTGGCAAAAATATCGAGGATCAGGTTGGTGCGGTCGAGGATTTTGCATTCCAGCGCCTTTTCCAGGTTGCGCAGTTGTGAAGGACCCAGCTCGTCATCCACCACCACCAGGTCAATCTCTTCTGCTTTTACATACCGGAAAATTTCTACCAGTTTCCCCGAACCAACATAGGTTTGCGGATTGGGGTAATTCAGCTTTTGCACAAACCGTTTCACGGCCACCCCGCCGGCTGTTTCTACCAGAAACTGTAGTTCATTAAGATATTCAACGACTTTTTCATTATTTTGCGACGGCGTTACCAGGCCGACCAGTACTGCTCTCTCCGGACGGTCTTCCTTCTTTTTTCCCTTTTCGATCATAGATTTTTATTGATGCGGCAAAGATAGGCATTTGAAACAGGTTTGGGGATGAAACCACGAAGAGAAGCTGCCCCCGTTCTGATTTGTATTTCGAATGTAAAAGGACATCAGGATTTTCAATCCCTGCCGGCATGAGACATGCCGGGTGAACCTGAATAAATTCCGGTCAACAACCTGACATTCTCCCAACTTGTCAATGCCTGAAATACGTTGACCACTTTTAAATAAAAAAGTGTTAACAAAAATAATTAAAAATGGCAACGCGAGAACAATTTAAGATGACGGTTGCTGAGCGCAGGCGGCGACATTTTAGCGACAGTTTCAAGATTCAAAAAGTCAGGGAGCTTGAGAGTGGCAAGACAAAAGTTTCGGAAATTTGTAAGCTCTATGAAGTTTCAGAGGTTAGTGTATATCGTTGGCTAAACAAATTCGGGACAATGAAGAACAAAAAAGAGCGGCTTATTGTTGAAACAGATAGCGATACCAGGCAACTACTGGCACTTAAAAAGAAAGTGGCAGAGCTTGAGCGGGTTATAGGCCAAAAGCAAATCATAATAGATTTCAAGGACAAAATGATCGAGTTGGCCGAAGAGACCTATGGTGTTGATATTAAAAAAAAATTTTCTACCCAACAGTCAAATACTTCTGGCAACGAAGGGAACAATACCGGTTTAGCATGAACAAGCTGTATAAAACATTAGGCATCAGCAAGCAATCCTTTCATCAAATGATGGACAGGGAGTTAAAGGTACGCTCGGAAAAGAAGCAGCTTTTACTGCTGATTTATCAAATACGTGAAGATCACCCAACCATGGGGATAAGGGATATGTATTACAAATTACGGCCTGAGACCATGGGCAGGGATGTTTTTGAAAACTTTTGTAGACAAGAAGGGCTAACGGTTGAAAGGGTCAAAAACTGGCGCAGGACAACAGATAGCACAGGCGTTATCCGTTTTGACAATTTGCTGGCAGCAATGACCTTAACGGCAATAAACCAGGCATGGCAAAGTGACATCACGTACTTTGAAGTTAACAGCAGGTTTTATTATATCACTTTTATTGAAGATTCTTACTCAAGGCGTATCCTGGGGTATTCCGTTTCAAAGAAGTTGACCACTGAACAAACAACACTTCCCGCTTTAAAAATGGCTGTTAGGTTAAGGGCCAAAGAGGGGTTACGCATAACAGGTGTTGTCTTTCATTCGGACGGGGGCGGTCAATATTATGCCAAGGAGTTCTTAAAATTAACCCGAAAAGAAGGCATCGTAAACAGTATGTGTGAGTACCCATGGGAAAACGGAAAAGTAGAGAGGCTAAACGGTGTAATAAAAAATAATTACCTGATACATCGTCAAATAAACAGCTTTGAGAAACTTGTCAAAGAAGTTGACCGGACAGTGTTACTTTACAACAAAGAAAAACCTCATATAGAGTTACAAAGAAAAACCCCAAATCAATTTGAAAAAGATTATCTTTGTAATGGACAACAATCCGACGGTGACAAGTCAACGACGGAATTAAGAACTCAGTACCCGGGGGGCTTTTCAGCCCTTCGGGCTGAGGACAACAATCCTTCGGGCTTAAATATCACTCAAGAATTAATAACTCAGTGATGAAAATAAGTAAGTAAAAACGGTCAACGCTATTCAGGCATCAACAATTTTTTTAATACTACTCATAACTACAAAATTAGTGTTTTTAATTTCACTAATCGAGTCCAGATTTATAGGGGGCTAAAACAATAGCAGAACCTTTTAAAATAAAACTCACGGGTATTACGGTTGTTTCTTTTTCTGTATTTTTATCCCGTATCTGCCTCATAAGTATTTTGGCTGCTTCATATCCCATTTGATAAGCAGGAATTTTTAACATTGAAAGATTTTCGTTAACGCCATCCGTATTATTCATGCCGAGGGCTATAAGCAAAAAATCTTTGGGAAAACAGAAACCCAGGTCATTGGTTATTTTTGAAATTTCATTGGCAGCAGCTGCACTTTTTACCAAAATAGCCTGAGGCCGGTCGTTTTTTGTAAATAATTGCCGGGCAGCGTCTTCCAGATGCTTTCTTTGACAACCTGTATATATAACTGAAGTGGTGGTTTTATTCATCCCCAGTGTGTCTAAAGCTACTTCAAAAGAATTCTTAATTTGAAAATCTTCAGGCCGGTTATCATTTTCAAGCAATAAGGCCACATGATCTACATCGAGTGAACGCAAATATTTTACAATTTTATAAATCCCCTGAAACATATCAGGCAATACCGAACTGGCGTAAGTTTCAAAATCAGGTTCAAAAATCGTAACCAGTGGCAAACCATCATGCTGGACCGAAGAATAAAAACTGTCGGGAATATCCCGGTCGCCAATAATATGAATAATACCACTGACACCAAACTTTTTGTAACTGTCGAAAAAAGCACTGACGTTATCATTGTTGTTTTTGGTATCAATAATAAACGTGTTAAACCTGTTTTGTTCAAAAAAATCGGTTAATCCCAAAATAATTTCCTGATAAAGGATGTTTTTTAGTAAAGGGGTCATAACAACCACAGCTTCAGCCTTTTTTGGAACCATAAGTTCGGGGACTCCGGGGTGATAACCCAGCTTTGCAGCAGCTTGTCTCACTTTCTCCTTGGTACGGATACTGATATGCGGATGATCGTTTAATGCCCTAGAAACAGTAGAAACTGATACATTTAACATTTCGGCAATGTCTTGTATCCCGATTTTCCCTTTTTTATTATTTCCTTTCAATACAAATCCTCCCATTTTTTACAAAAGTAACCAAATCTTACAAAATGATAATATTCGCTGCAGAGCAGCACCAAAGTTTTTATCCACTTTGTGTTGAAAACAATGCCGGGAAACCCTTCCTGT
>JALUYM010000403.1 GCA_027018745.1 Bacteroidales bacterium
GTGAATAGCTTCTGCTGTCTTTTCCAGGGTGATCTCCGGCAATATAGATGGCCCTGCATAAAAATTATGTTTTTTCATTTGTTTAGCGTTTTAGAGCATTTCTTAAAAGTGTTGCAAAGATATAAGTTTGGTAAAGAAAATACCAGAAATTTTAATTAGAATATTTCTATTTTGTCAGCAATAAAAAATCTTTCCTTTTAGTATATATTTTACCGAACGATGAAATTTCGTATCTTTGATACATCAATTTTCCTCATTCAAATTAATTCACCATGAAAAAAATAATGACAATTTTATTGGCATTGGCCATAATGCCAGCCATGTCGGTTTTTGCCCAAAGTAAAGACAAAGCTGTTTTTAAGCCCTACAAACCGGGGTATTATCAAAATGTTATTATGAAAGACGTGCATGCCTTTCAACAAAAACAGCATCCCCCAAAAAACAGAAAACTGTTTTTGATGGACCAGTCAGGCCTGCAATTGCCCAACAAGGTCTCCGATTACAAATCATACTGGCATAATCCTCCTGTTTCACAAGGTAATACAGGGACATGCTGGTGCTTTTCCACCACTTCATTCCTTGAATCTGAAGAACACCGGCTGTTTAATAAGGATGTTAAGCTATCTGAAATGTATACCGTTTACTGGGAATATGTGGAAAAAGCCAAAGGTTTTGTTGCCAGCCGGGGCACTTCCAGGTTTAGCGAAGGTTCCGAAGCAAATGCCGTTACCCGCGATTATAAAAAGTATGGTATTGTTCCACTCTCAGTGTACAGCGGATTGCCAAAAGGAGAGAAATTCTACTCTCACGATCAAATGATGAAAGAGATGAAAACCTATCTTGAAAGTGTAAAAAAAGCCAATGCATGGAACGAAAAAGAAGTAGTGGCTACCATAAAATCGATTCTGGATCATTATATGGGAACGCCTCCCACCAGGTTTACATACAAAGGAAAGCAGTACACGCCCGAATCTTTTCTGAAAGATTACCTGAAACTCAACATGAACGACTATGTGGATGTGCTTTCGTATGAACAACAGCCTTTCTGGCATCAGGTCGAATACCAGGTTCCTGATAACTGGTGGCACAGCAGGGCATATTATAATGTTCCGTTAAAAACCTTTATGAAGATTTTGAACCATGCCATCGAAAATGGTTATACTATGGCCATAGCAGGCGATGTTACAGAACCGGGGTTTTCTCATACGACCAACACGGCCCTGATTCCTGATTTTGATATACCTGCATCATATATCAACGACAATGCCCGTCAATTCCGGTTTTCTAATCATACCACCACCGATGATCACGGCATGCACGTGGTTGGCTATATGAAAGACAAAAACGGTCAAATGTGGTATTTGATCAAAGATTCCAGCTCCGGATCACGTGATGTTGATCCGAAAAGTCCCGAATTTGGATATTACTTTTTCAGTACACCTTATGTGGAACTGAAGATGATGAATTTTATGGTTAACAAGGAAGCGTTAAAAGGATACCTGAACAAGTTTAAAAATTAACATTTAGGAAAAACAACAAAAAGCGGCTGTAGAATTATAACGGCCGCTTTTTGTTTTTAAAAGGAAAGAAAGGTTAGAAACTAATCTTCATCCAGTGTCCAACTGTAAACCATAGAAGCATCACCGGTAAATTGTTTTTCACGGTCGATATCGGTCTGACTTTCAAATTCCGGGCCGAAACGCTCAAAGGCACTTAAAAAACCGAAATCTTTATCAGGAATTTTTTCCAGTATTTTCCCCACCAGGGAAAGGGATTTTTTGGCGATAACCAGCCAGGGCATTCCTGTAGTACCGACAATATCGGTGACAATACCGAGTGCATCACCGGCAATACCTGTTTTAATACTTTCCAGGATTTCTCCCAGGTCCCGGGTGGCTTTGCGGCTGTGGCGCAGATAAAACTGCACATTGATTTCACGGTCTTCGGGCATTTCCCGGCTCAATACAAACAGGCCTTCCGAACCAGGTTGATCAGTATCAAAATGATACACATTGTCATGCCGGTGAGTAAGCAGAAAAGGTTCCTGCGGCAGGGTGGAAACAATCATTTTGTCTTTCTCCTTGGGATGGTCGGCAACCACAACAAAGTAAAGATGCCATCTCTTCCGGGGACGGTAAATTTCCACTTCATCAATTTCCAAACGTACTTTTGTCATATTAATAGGTTTTAAGGGTTGGCATAAAATTACTATAATTCAGCCTGATGGCCAAATTTCCGATGACTTTTTGTTAATAATTCAAAATATTTTGTTATTTCGCACTCAATTTCACGGAAAAAGGATTTTTTTAAAAGAAATTTTTCTATCATTGTAAGTTATAAAATGGTGGAATGAAGGATAAAGTAGTTGTCATAACCGGAGCCAGTTCGGGAATAGGAAAAGCATTGGCATTTGTCTTTGCCCAAAAGGGTTCTCGTGTGGTTTTGGGTGCCCGCAGTGCAGATAAATTGCACGATATTGTCTCTGAGATTGAAAAGAAAGGGGGACAAGCCGTTTATTTCCCCATGGATGTTACCATTGAAAATGACTGTATAAACTTTATTTTGAAAGCAAAAGAAACTTTCGGGCAAATTGATGTACTCATAAATAATGCAGGAATTTCCATGCGTGCCCTTTTTAAAGATACATCACCCGAAGTACTGCGGCGCGTTATGGATGTCAACTTCTGGGGAACGGTTTATTGCACCAAATATGCACTTCCTTATCTGCTCGAAACAAAGGGGACAGTGGTAGCAGTATCATCTGTGGCAGGTATCAAAGGTCTTCCCGGAAGAACAGGTTATTCGGCTTCTAAATTCGCTATTCACGGGTTTATGGAAAGCCTGCGCATTGAAAACCTGAAAACAGGCCTGCATGTTTTGATGGCCTATCCGGGTTTCACTGCTTCCAATATCCGCCAGACTGCCTTGGTGGCAGACGGTTCTGCACAAGGGAAATCGCCGTTGGAAGAAGGGAAAATCATGCCGGCAGAAGAAGTTGCAAAACAGATTTACAAAGCGGTGAAAAAAAGAAAACGTTCTATGGTGCTGACCAGTGAGGGAAAGCTTACTGTTTTTCTGAACAAATTCTTTCCGGCAAAACTGGATAAGCTTGTGTATCAGCATATGGCAAAAGAACCGGGATCGCCTTTTCAATAAATTAAATAAAAAGACATAAAATTTAATTATCATTAATAATAAAACAAAATGATTAGTTCATATGAAATAATTCCCAAAGTCGGTCTTAGCGATCTGAAATTTGGCATGGATATGGAAAAAGTAGTCAGTGCATTAGGGGAACCGGAAGAAATAGATAATTTCGAAGGTGATGAAGAACTGAATGCGGTGCTGCTGCACTATCAGGATAAAGGTTTCTCAGTCTTTTTCGAAGGCCTGACCCGCCAGGTGGTAGCCGGTATCGAAACCAATCATCCCGATGCTACCCTGTTTGGTGAAAAAGTAATAGGCATGACGGAAGACCAGGTTGCAGACCTCATGAAACGCAACGGGGTACCGGATTATGACAAGGAAACGGAAGAGGGGGAAACGAGGCTCTCTTTTGAAGAGATCATGGTCGACTTTTATATGCGTGATGGCAAAGTGGCCTTTGTCAATTGGGATGTTATTGTGGATGAAGAAGGTAATGTGACGGGTTAAAAAGACGGTTTCCCGGATGATGCTGCTTTTTTTCTGCAAATTCTCCTGGACAAGGAGTATTTGTCCTTACCACCTCTTTTACAATTTATCTTACAAGACCTGTTTCCGTTGGTAAAATGAGATCTGTTGGCAGGGATGTTAACCTGAATAAAACGCAATTTATTGCTGAATCAATCGTTTGTGACTCAAAGGAAAGTGAAATAGGACGGGGCAGAGGAATATTTATGTGCAGAAAATTTCCTTTAAAAGGGGTTGCCGGTTGTTTTCATCACAAAAATTGTTTTCCCCAAAATGATTATGGTGTATCTTTGTCTTAACCATGCATTTTAAACTCAAATCGGATTATGCACCTACCGGAGACCAACCGGAAGCCATAGCACAACTGGTGGAAGGCTTGCAACGCGGAGATGAAGCCCAGGTGCTGTTGGGTGTTACCGGTTCTGGTAAAACCTTTACCATAGCCAACGTGCTGGCGCAGGTAAACCGTCCGGCCCTTGTCCTCAGCCATAACAAAACACTGGCAGCACAACTTTATGGAGAGTTTAAACAGTTTTTTCCCGAAAACAGGGTGGAATATTTTGTTTCCTATTACGATTATTACCAACCGGAAGCTTATCTGCCTGTTACCAACACTTACATTGAAAAAGACCTTTCCATTAATGAGGAAATAGAAAAGTTACGGCTGAGTACAACATCAGCATTGCTTTCGGGTCGCCGGGATGTGATCGTGGTCAGCTCTGTTTCATGCATTTATGGTATTGGTAACCCGGAAGATTTTACCAGTAATGTTATTGTTTTACAAAAAGGGCAGATGCTGAGCCGTCAAAAATTGTTGAACGATCTGGTGAATGCGCTTTATTCGAGGACACAAACCGAGCTGGGACGCGGTAACTTTCGTGTGAAAGGCGATACAGTGGATGTTTTCCCGGCTTATGCCGACGATGCCTTTAGGATTATTTTCTGGGGAAATGAAATTGAAGCGCTGGAAACCATTGATCCGCTGAGCGGAAAAAGGATCATCAGCCAGGAAACCATCACCATTTATCCGGCCAATATCTTTGTCACTACCCGCGACAAAATGAATGCTGCCATTGTGGAAATAAAGATGGACATGCAGAAACAGGTCGATTTTTTTCATGAGATTGGTAAACATCAGGAAGCCAAAAGGCTGGAGGACAGGGTAACTTATGATGTGGAAATGTTACGCGAACTGGGCTATTGCTCGGGCATAGAAAATTATTCCCGCTATTTCGATGGGCGTAAACCCGGATCAAGGCCTTTTTGCCTGCTGGATTATTTCCCTGAAGATTACATTACAATTATTGACGAAAGCCATGTGACCATTCCGCAAATCAGGGCCATGTATGGTGGCGATCGTTCACGAAAACAAAATCTCGTGGAATACGGTTTTCGCCTGCCTTCGGCCATGGACAACCGCCCGCTGAAATTTAATGAATTTGAACAGCTTTCCGGGCAAACCATATACATGAGTGCAACCCCGGCAGAGTATGAATTACAAAAAGCCGAAGGTGTTGTGGTAGAGCAGGTTATTCGTCCTACCGGATTGCTTGACCCGCAAATAGAAGTGCGTCCCAGCCTGAATCAGATTGATGACCTGCTGGATGAAATTGAAAGGACTATTCAGGCCGGCCATCGGGTGCTGGTAACAACGTTGACAAAAAGAATGGCTGAGGAGTTGACCAAGTATCTTGTGGAACTGAATATCAAATCGCGCTATATTCATTCGGATGTGGATACGCTTGACCGCATTGAGATTATGCGTGACCTGCGGCTGGGAAACATTGATGTGTTGGTGGGGGTGAACCTGTTGCGTGAGGGATTGGATCTGCCCGAGGTTTCGCTGGTAGCCATTTTGGATGCCGACAAAGAAGGTTTTTTGCGTTCTGAACGTTCGTTAACACAGACAGCAGGCCGTGCTGCCCGAAACATAGACAGTAAAGTTATTTTTTATGCCGATACCATAACCGGCTCCATGCAGCGCACTATAGACGAAACCCGCCGGAAAAGGGAAAAACAAATGGCATACAATGCCAAACACGGTATCACCCCAAAACAGATATTCAAGTCCACCGATGCCATTATGGGACAGACGGTAGTGGCCGACAGCCGAAAAGGGACGGAAAAAGTTTACGTCGAAAAAGAAGCAGATATTGCTGCCGACCCTGTAGTCCGGTATATGAGCAGTAAGGCTGTTCGGGAAACCATTGAAAAAACCCGGAAAGAGATGCAAAAAGCAGCCAGAAACCTGGATTTTATTGAGGCTGCCCGCCTGCGTGATGAGATCAAAGGACTGGAAAAACTGCTGGAAAAAAAAGCGGATTAAGCTTTTACCTTCCAAAAGGCAAAACGACCTTTTTACCCGGGCAATTGTCGTATTACCCATTCGTTCAACCGTGCAAAAAGTTGTTGCGGGAGCAATCTTCGCCAGGGTAGTTCATCAAAATCCCCACCGAAAATAAGGTACTGGTCTATGTTGGCCTCCCTGAATTCCTGTTTCACGTGCTGCCGGAAATTAATTCCGATGATCCATCCGTCATCCAGGTTGTCAAACCATTCGGCAAAATAATCATCTGTATCGGAATGAAAGTCCAGCACATTCTCCCCAATCAGGACAAAATATTTAATTCCCTGATCAATAAGCTCCTCGATCACATTGCGATATAAAAACATTACATCGTTATACAAAATATCATTCCACTCGCCAAACAACTCAATAATAGCATATTGCTGTTCGTATTGAACAAAAAGCAGTTTCAGGTAAAGTGTGTTTGAACCGAAATAATCCCATTGCGGATGAATGTAGTGATCATAAATGG
>JALUYM010000404.1 GCA_027018745.1 Bacteroidales bacterium
ATCAGTAAATCTAACAAAACATTGCCCGGAATAAATTCCAAGGCAACTTCCTGAGCTGTCCCGAAACTACGATCGGGACTACGACCCTCACAGTCCTGACACTACGGTCAGGACGGCTCAACTTATAGCCTGCGAATTTATTCGCAGACGGTTGGGTTGCAAGATACAATCTGTTGACCGGGAATTCGTTCCCGGACGCTCCCTCACAAAGGCTTTTTTTACCAACGAATTACACAAATTACACGAAAAATACCGCATAAACCAAGCTCATTCGGGTCACAGACCCGAATGTTAAAGGAATCAAGGATTTGCAATCCTTCAGGCTGACCGGATTAAAAATCCTAAAGTCCTCCCGGTCGCGATTAAAAATCACGACCAGCAGAGAATATTTGCAACACGTACAAGCGGCAGGTTTTTGGTACGCTGTAAGCGTACCAAAAACCCAAAATTAGTGTAATCTGTGTAATTCGTTGGCAAACCTGATGCCGGCGTAAGCCGGCATAATTATCGGGCAGGATGACTTTTCAGGTATTGTCCGGCCAGAAAACGAAAGGGCTGTTTTTTCTCAACCTTTTAGCTCTTAATCGAGCTAAAAGGTTAACCAGGTTAAGGAATCCCCATGTATTTGTGTGCCTGCAGCGAAATACGCCATTGGGGATGCTGCATAACATAGTTGGTGAGTACAGGCATAATCGCTTTGACCACGTTCCATTCGGGTTGCAAGAAAAGATGACACGAGGAGGAAACCAAAGCAGCATTTTTTTCGGCCCACACCAGGTCAGCTTCTTTTTGCACCACCACTTTCAGTTCACTGGCAAGCGGATAAATTTCTTTTCGCGGCGGTGAATTTTTCTTGGGCGACAGACAAATCCAGTCCCACTCGCCTGTGAGCCTGTGCGCACCCGAAGTTTCCACCATAGTAGTTATTCCTTTTTCTTTCAACATTTTAGCAAAAATATCCAACGGATACAACGAAGGCTCCCCGCCGGTGACCACCACCGTTTTTGCCGGAACGGCCACCGCCCGTTGCACCACCTCTTCCACCGGCACAGGCGGAAAAAGTTTGGCATTCCACGACTCTTTGCTGTCGCACCAGGCACAACCCACATCACACCCGCCGATACGCACAAAATAAGCTGCTTTCCCCATATTAAAACCCTCACCCTGAAGTGTATAAAACTCTTCCATAACCGGCAGCTTCCGGCCTCCTTCCAACAAGGGTTCTTCTGATATTCTCATTTCTGTATTTTCTAAAGACGGGTTTTAACCTCTCTTCGGTTCAATAGTTACTATGAATCCTATTGGTTTCTTGCGTTGGCAGGATATACATTAAGAATAGATCTCTTTTTTATGTGCCAGCAGGGTGTTCTTAAGCAACATGGCAATAGTCATTGGACCTACTCCGCCGGGAACCGGAGTAATAAAAGATACTTTTTTAACCACTTCATCAAAATCCACATCTCCCGTCAGGTGGTAACCCGATTTTTTAGTCGCATCTTTTATCCGGTGAATACCCACATCAATCACCGCTGCACCCTCTTTTACCATATCAGCTTTCACAAATTGCGGTTGACCAATGGCAGCAATCAAAATATCCGCCGTTCGGGTAATTTCCCCAAGGTTTTCAGTAGCGCTGTGACAAAGAGTAACAGTGGCATTGGCCCCTTCTTTTTTTTGCGAAAGCAAAATGCTCAAGGGACGCCCCACAATGTTGGACCGGCCAAGGACCACCACATGTTTTCCGGCAATGGGAATTTTATAATATTTCAGCAATTCCATGATCCCATAAGGTGTTGCGGACAGGAAAGCTGGTTGACCCAGCACCATTTTCCCCACATTTTCCGGGGTAAAACCATCCACATCTTTGGCCGGATTGATATGATGAATAATTTTATTTTCATCGATGTGTCCGGGCAAAGGAAGTTGCACAATGTAACCATCGATCTCATCATCATTGTTCAGATAATCAACTACTTCGAGCAACTCTTTTTCCGAAACATCCGCCGGATAACGATACGTCGATGACATCATTCCCACAGCATGGGCAGCTTTTTCTTTGCTTGCCACATAAGTTTCGCTGGCAGGATCATCCCCTACCAAAACAGCTGCCAAATGCGGGCCATTGTCCCCTTTGTCAATCATTTCGGCTACTTCTTTTTTAATGGACTCTTTCAATTCAGCAGCTACCTGACGCCCATCGATGATTACAGCTTGTTTTTTCTTTCCCATTGATTTAGAATTGAGAATTAGCGCTGACCCCCCATCATGCGCATCATATTTTTGCCACGGCCTCCGGTAGTCATTTTTTTCATCATTTTGCTGGTTTCTCCAAACTGTTTTATCAGCCGGTTGACTTCCTGGATAGTTGTACCGCTGCCCATAGCAATGCGTTTACGGCGCGAACCATTGAGCAACCGGGGATCGTTCCGTTCTTCAGGGGTCATAGAATGAATAATAGCCTCAATACTTTTGAAAGCATCGTCATCAATATCCAGGTCTTTTATGGCTTTTCCCATGCCGGGGATCATGGCCATCAAGTCCTTGATGTTTCCCATTTTTTTAATCTGCTGTATCTGTTTCAGGAAATCATCAAAATTGAACTGGTTCTTGGCAATTTTCTTTTGCAGTTTCCGGGCTTCCTCTTCATTGAATTGCTCCTGGGCCTTCTCCACGAGAGTAACAATATCACCCATACCGAGAATTCGATCGGCCATACGAGTAGGATGGAAAAGATCAAGGGCATCCAATTTTTCGCCAATACCCACAAATTTTATGGGCTTTTGCACAACCGACCGAATAGTCAGTGCAGCTCCGCCCCGGGTATCGCCATCGAGTTTGGTCAATACCACGCCATCAAAATCGAGTCGTTCGTTGAAAGCCTTGGCCGTATTAACGGCATCCTGACCGGTCATGGCATCAACAACAAAAAGAGTTTCCTGGGGATCCACCGCTTTTTTAATGGCAGAAATCTCATTCATCATCTGCTCATCCACAGCCAAACGACCGGCGGTATCGATGATCACCACATTTTTGTGATTATCGCGGGCATATTTGATGGCATTTTTAGCGATTTTTACCGGATCTTTTTTGTCCTCTTCGGTGTAAACTTCCACATCTACCTGTCCGCCCAATACTTTTAACTGTTCGATAGCAGCAGGACGATACACATCGCCGGCCACCAGCAAAGGCTGTCTGCTTTTTTTGCTTTTCAGGTAATTGGCCAGTTTGGCTGAAAAAGTAGTTTTACCGGAGCCCTGCAGCCCGGTAATGAGAATCACCGCCGGCGAACCTTTCACATTAATATCCACCTGTTCACCACCCATAAGACTGGCAAGCTCATCATGGACTATTTTTACCATAAGTTCACCAGGCTTTACGGCAGTCAGCACATTTTGCCCCAGTGCCTTTTCCTTCACTTCATTGGTAAACTGCTTGGCTATTTTATAACTGACATCGGCCTCAATCAGTGCTTTCCTTATTTCCTTAACCGACTCAGCCACATTAATTTCAGTAATCCGTCCCTGCCCCTTTAAAATCTTAAAGGAACGGTCCAGCCTGTCGCTTAATCCTTCAAACATATTATTTCCATTTTGAAGGACAAAAATAATAAAAACTCGGGTGCAAAAGCGGTAAAAACAGAACAACAAACAGAAAAAACACTATTCGGAAAAGTAATTTTTCTGTACCTTGCCAAATTAAAAAAAAGAATTTTAACAAATTTATCCTTTTGACGACCAATAATATAAAAAGCTTTCTAGAAAGCAAAACAGCAGCATACAACCAACCTTGTTTTATTGAGTCTGATCCTGTCAGTATTCCACACAGCTTTGTGCGAAAAGAAGATATTGAGATTGCAGGTTTTCTCACAGCCATTATTTCATGGGGACGGCGGCCAGCCATTCTGAAAGCTGGTAAAAACCTTATGCAGCTTTTGGATAACGCACCTTACGATTTTATTGCCCAACATACCGATAGTGATCTCAAACGGCTGACCGGCTTTGTATACCGTACTTTCAACAGCTCTGATTTGTTGTTTTTTATAACGGCACTGCAACAAATTTATACTGAAAAAGGGGGGTTAGAAGCGGTTTGCATAAAGTATTTTAAAACGACAAATAGCATAAAAGAAATGATCACAGGTCTGCGCAGGGAATTACTAGAAACAGTTCATCTTTTCCGTTCAGAAAAACATTTGGCTGCCCCTGAAAAAGGTTCCGCTGCCAAACGCATTAACATGTTCTTACGATGGATGGTACGCCATGATAATAGAGGGGTGGATTTCGGAATTTGGAAAGAAATCCCCATGTCGGCCCTGATGATCCCCCTGGATGTGCATTCGGGCAACACCGCCCGGAAACTCGGCTTACTGAAACGAAAACAAAACGACTGGAAAGCCGGAGAAGAACTTACCGAAGTACTGCGACAGTTCGACCCCGAGGATCCGGTAAAATACGATTATGCACTGTTCGGAACAGGTATTTACGAGAAATTTGCGGGCAACTGAAAAGAGTACAACCTGCCGGATAACTCAAATGACGGGTGGAATTCGCTGAGACGAACGGCTGGAAATACGAACGCGTTGCAAACACGTCCGGAATAAAGTTTTTACTCCATATCTTCCGGAAGCTCAATGCCCAAGTCGATGCCAAGGCTTTTGTTGTACATGGCCATGGCTTTCAGGCTCATGCCCATGCTGGAAAAACCGCCGTCGTGATAAAGGTTTTGCATGGTAACCTTTCGCGTGAGATCGCTGAACATCACCACGCAATAATTGGCACACTCCTCTGCATCGGCATTGCCCAACGGGGACATGCGATGGGTAAAATCAATCAGGCCGTCAAAACCTTTCACGCCAGACCCTGCTGTAGTTTTAGTAGGAGACTGTGAAATAGTATTCACTCTTATTTTTCGATCACGCCCGTAAATATATCCGAAACTCCTGGCAATAGATTCCAGCAATGCTTTGGCATCCGCCATGTCGTTGTAGCCGTATAGCACCCGTTGGGCGGCTATGTACGACAATGCTACTACCGAACCCCATTCGTTGATGGCATCGAGTTTGTAAGCCACCTGCAGCATTTTGTGAAAAGAAATGGCCGAAATATCCAATGTCTTTTGCAAAAAGTTATAATTCAGATCGTTGTAAACTCGTTTTTTTCTAACATTCAGTGACATACCAATGGAATGAAGCACAAAGTCAACTTTGCCTCCCAAAATTTCCATGGAACGCTCAAACACGTTCATCAGGTCATCCACACTGGTAGCATCGGCAGGGATCACTTCCGCATTGCATTTTTCGGCCAGTTCGTTTAATTGGCCGAACCTGATAGCCGTCGGAGTATTGCTCAGGGTAAAACGGGCGCCTTCTTCGTAAGCCTTTTCCGCTGTTTTCCAGGCAATGGAGTTACTATCCAGAGCACCGAAAATAATACCTTTTTTTCCTTTCAATAAATTGTATGCCATTTCCAATTATTTAGAATGATTACAGCCGGCAAAGATAAAATAATTTGGAACTTTTTATTCCAAAAGTCAGTTTTTAACTAAGTGGCTTGCTGCAGGAATTTCGCCAGCCGGGCCATGGCCCGTCCCCTGTGACTAATTTTATTTTTCAATTCCGGTCCCATTTGGGCAAAAGTTTCCGAATAACCTTCCGGCTGAAAAACAGGGTCGTATCCAAACCCCGCCGTACCGGAACGTGCCTGTAAAATCCGGCCTTCCACCTTTCCCTCAAACAGGTACTCTTTCCCATCCAAAATGAGCGAAACCACCGTTTTAAAACGGGCCGCCCTGTTCTGCTCTCCATCCAATTCCCGCAAAAGTTTGGTCACATTCTCATCATAAGTAGCATTTTCTCCGGCATAGCGGGCCGAATAAACACCCGGGGCACCATTCAGGGCATCCACCTCTAAGCCCGTATCATCGGCAAAACAGTCCAAGCCATACTTTTCATAAATAAAATGAGACTTTTGTGAAGCATTTTCAGCCAGGGTATTTCCCGTTTCCGGAATGTCCCCTTCAAAGCCCAGCGCTTTCAGCGACACAATTTCAAACTGCCCCCCCAGCAAAGCCCTGACCTCACTCAGTTTATGAGGATTATTTGTAGCAAAAACTATTTTTTTCATATTACAAATCCCATGAATAAATAAACTGCAAAGATAGAAATTGCAGTTTGCGCAAACAGTAAAAACAGAATAATCTTTTGGGTGGCGGCCGCACTATCCGCTATAGTCCCGGCGCCACAAGCCGTGTTTCGCTGCGGCGCGGCACGGGCTTCCTTCGGTCGCCGTGCCCCGCCTGCTGTACATCGGCTTCCGCCACCGGGCGCTGCCGCTCCTATTGCTGCCACGGGGAAAAACCCTTTTCCATCACCAACCCAACTAACTGGTTCAGGCATCAACATCTTCTGACTTCGGACTTCCGTCTTCTGACTTCGGACTTCCGTCTTCTGACTTCTGATTTCTAAATTCCCCCCCTCCTCAGGGCC
>JALUYM010000405.1 GCA_027018745.1 Bacteroidales bacterium
TATCTGCCTGCATGCCAAGATAAAACCTTCGAATATTGGTCATGTGGACCTGCAGGGTTCATACAGTTTTTTTGAAGTGGATGCCAAAGTGAGCCGCCAGATCAGCCAAAATTTCAAAAACATCGTACTAAAAGGAGGCCGGGAACTGCGGGTAAACCGCGATAATTAACCGTCTGTTGGTATTTGTTGTTTTCGTCTCCCCACCGGAATCCGAAAAGATACCAATTATGATTATTCCTATCTTTGTCCCGTTCAAACAGGAATATTTATGCCGCTTATAGGAGGTCTTATTCGTAGTGCTTATAAACTCAGAAACAAACCGGTTGAGCTGAAAAAACAGTGGATAAACCCTGAAAAAGCCCAAAAAGGCCAACTCGTAAAACTATTGCGAAAAGCCCAGTTTACCGCATTTGGGGAACATTATCAGTTCTCGAAAATCCTGACATCTGACAATGTGGTGGATGCTTTTCAAAATACCGTTCCTGTTTTCGATTATTCCAAAATGTACAAGTGCTGGTGGTACCGTTCGCTCAATGGCGAACCTTACGTTTCCTGGCCGGGCAGGGTTAAATATTTTGCTTTAAGCTCGGGAACATCGGAAGCATCCAGCAAATACATTCCTGTAACCAGCGACATGTTGCGCAGCATCAAAAGGGCGAGCCTCCGGCAGATAGTCTCCATGGTACGCTATGACTTTCCACTGGAGTTTTACAAAAAAGGGATGTTAATGATCGGGGGTTCCACACACCTGCAATACAACGGAACTTATTACGAAGGAGACCTGTCGGGAATTACGGCAGCCAATATACCCTTTTGGTTTCAACATTTTTACAAACCCGGTAAACGCATTTCGCGTACAGCCGACTGGGACACCAAATTACGTGAAATGGTAAGAAAAGCCCCTGACTGGGATATTGGTGTCATCGTCGGTGTTCCGGCGTGGATACAGATCCTGCTCGAACGCATCATCGAAGAATACCATGTGGAAACCATACACGATATCTGGCCGAACCTGGGGGTCTATGTACACAGCGGAGTGGCCATCAAACCCTACCTGAAAAGCTTTGAAAAACTGTTTGCAAAAAAAATTATGTACAACGAATCATATCTTGCATCCGAAGGATATATCGCTTTTCAAAACAGGCTGAATGCCGGCATGGACATGCTCACCGACAACGGGATATTTTTTGAGTTCGTTCCTTTTAATGACAATAATTTCGACGAAGAAGGGAATATGAAAGAAACGGTTGAGCCATTAACAATAAAAGAGGTGGAAAACGGCGTTGAATATGCCCTGCTTATGAGTACCAATGCCGGAGCCTGGCGGTATTTGCTGGGCGACACCATACGGTTCAAAAATAAAGATTTTGCGGAAATTCAGGTTACAGGACGTACGAAACATTTTTTGAGTATCTGTGGCGAACACCTGTCACAGGAAAATATGAACCGTGCCATTGAATTGTTGCAGGAAGAACTGAACATTGAAATCAAAGAATTTACAGTCATGGCATTTCGCTATCAGGGATTGTTTGCCCACAAATGGTATCTTGGTACCACGGCACCGCTTGATCCCAAACTTGCTGCACGAAAAATTGACCATTACCTGAAAAACCTCAACGACGATTACCGTGTTGAACGGCTCGAAGCTGTTCGGGATGTTTTTGTGCATGTTTTGCCGCCGAAAGCTTTTCTTGAATACATGGAATTGAAAGGAAAAACAGGAAGTGCAAACAAATTTCCGCGCGTTTTGAAAAATGAACGGATAACCGACTGGGAAATATTTTTGAAAGAACACAAATATTTGTAAGTTATGCTCCACCCGTTGTTTGAAGGAATGCTCTTAGGCTTGACGCTGGCACTGTTCTTCGGTTTTGGCCCCGCATTTTTTGCATTGGTGCAGACAGGCATTCACCGGGGGTTTTCCAAGGGCTTTATCCTGGCTATCGGCGTTTTTCTCAACGACCTGACTGTTGTTACCGTTTCTATTTTGGCAGCCCATGCTGTTATGGAAAACATGCACAAACACCAGTTGCTCGGCGTACTGGGCGGAGTGGTACTGATTATTTTCGGTATTGTGGCATCAAAACATAAAATTGTAGTAGACAGCAATGATGATGTGGTGAATATCAACGAGCCCCATGCCATTACCTACCTGATTAAAGGTTATTTACTGAATATTGCCAACCCGTTTGTCTGGCTTTTCTGGCCCACAGTGGTCCTTGGCGTGGCAGCCCCTTTTATGGATACTACCAGAGATATCATTCTGTTCTTTGCCGGAACACTTTCCCTGGTTTTTTCGTCCGATGTGGCAAAAGTTTACCTCGCTTCGAAAATAAAAGGCTATATAACCGATAAATTTCTGCGGCTGATCAATAAAATTGCATCCATTAGTTTGATGGTTTTTGGTGTTGTTTTGATCTTCCGTTCTTTGTACGAGGCCGGAATATTATAACAATACCGGGGTGGGGATTTTCTGTATCTCAATTCAACATGCATGTTTTCGTAAAAGAAGTTGTATTTTTGCCTTTTTGAAAACTGGGCCATGCAAACATATTCCATCAATAACCTTCGCGAGCTGGAGGCTGAATCCATCCATATTATCAGAGAAGTAGCTGCTGAATTTGAAAATCCCGTGATGCTCTATTCCATTGGGAAAGATTCATCTGTTATGGTACGGCTGGCAGAAAAAGCATTTTATCCGGGTAAGGTCCCTTTTCCCCTCATGCATATCGATTCCAAATGGAAATTCAGGGAAATGATCGAATTCCGCGACAAATATGCTAAAGAAAAGGGCTGGGATTTGATTGTTTATTATAACAAAGAAGGCTATGAAGCAGGCATCGGGCCGTTTACCCACGGATCGAAAGTGCATACCGATGTGATGAAAACGCAGGCTCTGTTGCAGGCCCTCGACAAATATAAATTTGACGCTGCTTTTGGGGGCGCCCGCCGCGATGAAGAAAAATCAAGGGCCAAAGAACGGATTTATTCCTTCCGGGACAGGTACCATCAATGGGACCCTAAAAACCAACGTCCTGAACTGTGGGACATTTATAATGCCAAAGTACACAAAGGAGAATCCATCCGGGTATTTCCTATTTCCAACTGGACAGAACTGGATATTTGGCAGTACATCCGACTGGAAAATATTCCTATCGTCCCGCTTTATTTTGCAAAGGAAAGACCGGTAGTGGATGTAGATGGTAACCTGATCATGGTCGACGACGACCGTATGCCGGAAGCACTGCGCAAAAAAGCGGTCATGAAAAAAGTACGGTTCCGTACCCTGGGCTGCTACCCGCTTACCGGTGCCATTGAATCGAAAGCCGATACCATCGAAAAAATAGTGGAAGAAATGATGACCGTTTCGGTTTCGGAACGTACCACCCGTGTTATCGACTTCGACCAGGAAGCCAGTATGGAACAGAAAAAAAGGGAAGGCTATTTTTAATCACCCATTGGAATAACATGTGTTATTTCAACATTTTAGGTGTTATCAAAAATTCCACCTTGTGTTTTGCCAAATCTATTTCATTCCAGTGATTTGTGTTAAAATTTATGGCAACAACCGCAGAGGTGGGCAGGTTGTAAAGTTGCTCGTCCCCTTTCAAAAATAAATTGGCCAAATCGGTAAATGCAGGGTTGTGCCCGACAACCATAACAGTTTTAACCTCATCGGATAAGCCGTAAAGTACCTGCAATACATCCTCCGGATCACTGTTGTAAAGAGTATACTGTTTTTCTATTTTCCCTTCGGGGTAATTTATTCCCCTTGCCAGTATCCTTGCCGTTTCATAAGCACGGACAGCCGTGCTGCTAATGATCTTATCGGGAACAATGCCCTTTGATTTTAACCATTCTGCAATTTTTCCGGTACGTTTTTCGCCCACGGGAAGCAACCCGCGATCATGATCGGAAAGAGACAAGTCATCCCACGATGATTTGGCATGGCGGACAATATAAAGTGTCTTCATTTTTTTATTAGTAGGCAAACAAAGGGAATTCGGCCATCATTTCATTGACCCGTTTTTTAACATCTGCCAGAACTGTTTCGCTTTCGATGTGACTAATTACCTCATCAATCATTTCCACAATGGGTTCCATATGTTCTTCTTTCAATCCGCGGGTTGTAATGGCAGGTGTCCCTACACGTAATCCGCTCGTCTGAAATGGTGAACGGCTGTCGAAAGGCACCATATTTTTATTGACAGTAATATCGGCTTTTACCAGGGTGTTTTCCACCACTTTACCGGTAATATCAGGAAATTTGCTCCGCAGGTCAATAAGCATCAAATGGTTGTCGGTACCTCCGGAAATTACATGGTATCCCCTGTCAATAAAGGCTTTGGCCATAATTTCTGCGTTTTTTTTCACCTGCATAATGTATTCAAAATAACTGTCGGTGAGTGCTTCGCCAAAAGCAACGGCTTTGGAAGCAATAACATGTTCCAGCGGGCCGCCCTGAATGCCCGGAAAAACAGCTGAATTCAACACTGCCGACATCATCTTGACAGCCCCTTTAGGCGTTTTCAGTCCCCAGGGATTTTCAAAATCTTCACCCATAAGGATCATTCCGCCGCGAGGCCCGCGCAGCGTTTTATGGGTGGTAGTGGTAACAATATGACAATATTCGATGGGGTCGTTCAGCAACCCTTTGGCAATCAATCCTGCCGGATGGGCTATATCGGCCATTAACAAAGCGCCCGTTTCATCAGCAATGGCACGCATGCGTTCATAATCCCAATCACGGGAATAAGCCGATGCTCCGGCAATGATCAGTTTAGGTTTCTCTTTTTTAGCAATGGCTTCCATTTCATCGTAATCCACCATGCCGGTATCTTCTTTCACCTTGTAAGCTACCGGACGGTACAAAATACCTGAAGAATTAACATGGGAGCCGTGCGACAGGTGCCCCCCGTGCGACAGGTCAAGGCCCATAAAAGTATCGCCTGGTTTCAGGCATGCCATCAAAACAGCCATGTTGGCCTGGGCGCCGGAATGTGGCTGCACGTTGGCATATTCGGCATTAAAAAGTTCACGGGCACGGTCAATGGCCAGCTGTTCCGACTGGTCCACCACTTCGCAACCACCGTAATATCTTCTTCCGGGATAACCCTCGGCATACTTGTTGGTCATAACAGAACCCATGGCTTCCAGCACCTGATCGCTTACAAAGTTCTCTGAAGCAATTAATTCGATACCACGCATTTGCCGTTCTTTTTCCCGTTTTAATAAATCAAATATCTTTTGGTCTCTTTCCATGATTGTATTTTTTAAATGTTTTACCGGAAAGCAAAAATACTACATTTCAACCAATTGGTATCTCAGTAATTTGCGTATTTCCACCCCCCCAATTTTTCCCAAAAGCCCTCCTTTTCCTTTTGCCAATTGCCCAATCTAACGATTATTAAATAACCATTGAATGACCATTGAATGACTATTGAATGACCACTGAATGACCACTGAATGACTACCAAACAACCATTACCTCCCGTTACCGTTTCATTATCCTATCCCCGGAACCAATCATCAGATGATCCATTCTCAATGTGCTTCCAGCCAGTTTTCTCCCGTATTAATATCCACAATAACAGGAACATCCAGCGGCAGAGCGTTTTTCATTTTGTCATTCACCAGGATTTTCAGGGCTTCTACCTCCTCTTTGTGTGCATCAAATACCAATTCGTCGTGCACCTGAAGGATCATTTTAGATTTCATGTTACGATGTTGCATTTCATTAAAAATACGGATCATGGCTATTTTAATCATGTCGGCCGAGGAACCCTGAATAGGTGCATTGATGGCATTTCGCTCGGCATAGGAACGCACAACGCTGTTGGCCGAACGGATATCATTCAGATACCGCCGCCTGCCGAGGAGTGTTTCCACATAACCGTGCTCACGGGCAAAAGCAATGGTTTTCTCCATATATTGATGAATGCCGGGATATTTTTCAAAATAGCTTTGAATAATTTCCGCGGCTTCCCGTCTTGGAATTTTCAATCGTTCTGAAAGGCCGAAAGCAGAAATACCGTAAATAATCCCGAAATTCACCGTTTTGGCATGACGCCGCATTTCTTTGGAAACCTGTTCCACCGGGACACCGTAAACACGGGATGCCGTGGCTGCATGCACATCCAAACCTTTACGGAAAGCTTCGATCATGGCTTTGTCTTTGCTTAAATGGGCAATAATCCGCAATTCTATTTGGGAGTAATCGGCTGCCAAAAGGATATAATCTTTGTTTCGCGGAACAAAGGCTTTCCTGATCTCCCGTCCGCGTTCAGTACGAATGGGTATATTTTGCAGGTTAGGATTATTGGAACTAAGTCTTCCGGTGGCAGCAACGGCCTGATTGTAAGAAGTATGAATGCGGCCATCACGTTCCGCTACCAGCTTGGGCAAGCTATCAACGTAAGTGGATTTTAGCTTTGTAAGAGAACGGTATTCGAGTATT
>JALUYM010000406.1 GCA_027018745.1 Bacteroidales bacterium
AAAATATTGACAACAATGTTTTTCACGTAACCGAAGAGTACAGCGTAATGCGAAGCACCAGCAAGGAGCATTACAGGCCCGATTTGGTTTTATTTGTAAATGGTATCCCCCTTTGCATTATCGAATGCAAACGCCCTGATATGAAAGAGCCTTTAAAACAGGCCATCAGCCAACATCTCAGAAATCAGCAAGACGATGGTATCCGACAACTGTATGTTTATTCTCAACTTATATTAAGCCTGGCAACTCAGGAAGCTGCTTATGCCACCAATGGAACGAAAGAGAAATTCTGGTCGAAATGGCAGGAGAAATTTGACTCAAAAGAGAAAGAAAAGGAATATAATAATGAATTGTTTGAGTTAAAGAACCATCCGCTAACACCGGAACAAAAAGACAAACTGTTTGCAGACCGGTTTAAATATGTCAGGCAACACTTCGATTTGCTCGAACAGGAAGAAATACAAGTAACCGAACAGGATAAGTATTTGTATAGATTGTGCCGCCCGGAACGTTTACTCGAAATTACCTACAACTTTGTACTATTTGATAATGGTGAAAAAAAAGTAGCCCGTTATCAACAATATTTTGCCATCAAGAAGGCAATGAAACGACTGACTAAATTGGAAGGTGGCAAAAGAAAAGGCGGGGTAATATGGCATACTCAGGGCAGTGGAAAATCGCTTACCATGGTTATGTTGGCCCAGGCCATTGCTATGGAGCCAACAATCAGGAACCCAAAAATTATTTTGGTTACCGACCGAACCGATTTAGACCGGCAAATTACCGGAACATTTAGGAAATGCGGGATGTTTGTTGATAATGCAACCACAGGCAAACGGCTGGTTGATATGCTTGAAAGTAAAAGTGATGCGGTTGTAACCACCATCATCAACAAGTTTTCGGCAGCAATAAAGAAAATAAAAAAGCCTTTGGAAAGCCATGATATTTTTGTTTTGGTTGATGAAGGCCACAGAACCCAATATGGTATTTTCAATATCGACATGCAGAAGACCTTGCCAAATGCTTGTTTTATTGCCATGACTGGTACCCCGTTGTTTAAAAAAGACAAAAGTACAGCGGCAAAATTCGGGGGAATTATCGATGCATATACCGTTGACCAGGCGGTAAAAGATAAAGCAGTGGTCCCGCTACTATATGAAGGAAGACTGGCAAGACAAAATGTAAATTCCGGTCCGCTTGATACATTTTTTGAAATGGTTTCCGACCCGCTGACAGAATATCAAAAAGCCGATTTTAAAAAAAAGTTCAGCAGGGCAGATCAACTGAATAGTGCCGAACAAAAAATATATGCCATTGCCTGGGATATTAGTTTGCATTTTAAGAATAATTGGCAGGGAACACCCTTTAAAGCCCAATTGGTTTGCGATAAAAAAATAAATGCCATTTGTTATAAAGAATTTTTAGATGAGATAGGTATTGTAACCAGTGAAGTCTTAATTTCTCCCATTGATGAAAGAGAAGGTGAAGATAGCGCCTATGAAAAATCAAATGAAAAAGTAAACCGCTTTTGGAAAAAGATGATGGATGAACATGGGAATGCCAAATCTTATGAGAAAAACATCATCAATCGCTTTCAAAACCAAAAAGACCCTGAAATTATTATCGTGGTTGATAAACTTTTAACCGGATTTGATGAGCCAAAGAATACCGTTCTTTACCTGACCCGGAATTTACAAAGTCATAAATTGCTTCAGGCCATTGCAAGGGTTAACAGGATTTATCCGGATAAAGAGTTTGGGTACATAATCGATTATTATGGAGTCATTGAAAACCTGGATGATGCATTGTTAATGTATTCATCATTTGAGGATTTTGACGAAGAAGATTTGCAAGGCACATTAATCAACATCAGAGAAGAAATTAAAAAGCTGCCTCAAAAGCATTCCGAGCTGTGGGATATTTTCAAATCAATTGCCAATAAGCGAGATGCAGAAGCTTATCAAATCTTATTAAAAGACGAGGCAAAACGAGTAGTTTTTTACGATAAACTGGCTTCCTATGCAAAAACATTAAAACTGGCCCTGTCTTCAATGCAATTCCATAAAGAGGTGGAAGAGAAAACGATTAATCGTTACAAAGAAGATTTAGCCATGTTTATGAAACTACGCACTGCTGTTATTAAAAGATATTCTGATGCAGTGGATTATAAACAATATGAAGGGCAGATTCAAAAACTAATTGACACACATATCACCACCGAAAAAGTAGAAGTCATAACTGAATTAGTAAATATTTTTGATAAAGAGAAATTTCAACAGGAAGTAGAGAATACAACAGGCAAAGCAGCTAAGGCAGATAAAATAGCCAGTCGCACAGCCAAACATATTTCTGAGAAAATGGATGAAGACCCTGTATTTTACAAGAAGTTTTCCGAGCTGTTAAAAGAAACCATTGCCGATTACGAAGCAAAACGAATTGATGAAGCACAATATCTAAGCAAGGTTCAGGATATTATGGAAAATGTCTTGACACATACGGATGATGACATTCCTGAAAAAATAAAAAATAAAGATGTAGCAAAAGCTTTTTACGGTTTAGCGTTAGAAGCTTTTAAAGATAAATTTCAGGATGAAGATGTAAAAACGCAAGTATCTGTCCAATCTGCTTTAAGTATTGATGATTTAATCAAGGAAGCGGTTTTGGAAAACAATCAACCTGTTATCGATTGGCAATATAAAACAAATATTACAGGCAAACTTCAAATTGACATAGGAGATTATTTGATCGATGAAGTCAGGGACATATACAATATCGACCTTTCATTTGGAGAAATGGATGAGATTGCAAATAAGTGTATTGAAGTTGCTAAACTACGTTATAAATAATGAAACCATCAATTCAGTTTGGAAGCAAAAGGATATATTTTCAAGTAGAATATTCCACAAGAAAAACTCTTGGAATAACCGTAACCCCCGACATGGATGTTTTGGTAAAAGCTCCAATTGATAGTTCCCTTGAAAAAATCAAAGAAAAACTTCAAAAAAAAGCCGGCTGGATAATAAAACAACAAAGTTTTTTTCTATCATTTCAACCCAAAACACCACCTCGCAAATATATTGCAGGAGAAACTCATTTGTATCTTGGCAGGCAATACCTTTTAAAAATTGAGCCTGGAGAAAAGGACTCTGTAAAACTGAAAGGTAAATTCATTATAGTGAAAACCTCAGATAAATCAAAAGTTAAAAGATTAGTAAAAGATTGGTATTTGGTTTGTGCTAAATCAAAATTCAAAGAAATTGCTGAACCTTTAATTGAAAAGTTTAAAAGACATAAAGTAGAACCTGATTCTGTTGTTTATAGGGATATGCCAACTCGTTGGGGAAGCTGTACTCCAAAAGGAAAAATAATATTGAATCCTGAATTAATCAAAGCACCAAGAGGTTGCATTGAATATGTGATTATACATGAATTGTGTCATTTGATTTATCATGACCATACACGAAAATTCATTGAATTACAAACTAAAGAGATGCCGGATTGGGAAAAATGGAAAATGAAACTGGAAAACTTATTAGCGTGATGAAATAGATAGGTATTTCGTTTCTAACAGTGCCATTTTGGATAAACAGCTCGAACTTGTGCCACCCATTCCGGTGATGTTGTGCCACTGATTTAATTCCACGGATGTAATTTCCACTTTCAATCTTTTTCAGATTGAAAACAAATCACATGAGGAACTGGCAAGTATCGATTTTGGAAAAACATCGGTGATAACTTCGGAGAAAGAAGCTTTCAAACAAAATCAAACAACTGATACAACGTATTTAAAAGGTCTCTTCAGAAAAACTGATCTGTATCCCTTCGGCCATACGCATCTTGTTTAGGCCAAAAAGCTTAAAAGATCTTTGCGGCAAAAAGTTGTTTATTTCAATCGAAAAGTCACAAGATGAACAAAGAAGAAAAACGCCGGCAGATGTTATCGCTGGCAGGGCAATGGCAGCAGAGTGGTAAGAGCCAGGTTGCTTTCGGACAACCGAATATTTCAACGAACTGCACGGGTAGTAATTTTTTGAATCCTGTACAGCAGACAGAATACAAAAGTCGTTTGAATTTGTGTATATTTGCGCAAAAAGTCATTCGATTTAATGTAAAAACACCACAGCTATGAAACGATCAGCCATGCAATACCTGAAAAAATGGAAGGCCAAAGAAAACCGTAAACCTCTGGTCATCAGGGGAGCACGTCAGGTTGGCAAAACCTGGCTCATGAAAGAGTTCGGGAAAAAAGAGTATCAACAAACGGCCTATGTCAATTTTGAGGGCAACAAACGGCTCAAATCGCTTTTTACCGGTGATTTTGACATCCGGCGCATAATAACCGCCTTACAAATAGAAACAGGAATACCCATCCATGCCGAAAACACACTAATTATTTTTGATGAGATACAGGAAGCGGAGGGTGCCCTGACTTCCCTGAAATATTTTCAGGAAAATGCCCCGCAATACCACATTATTGCGGCCGGTTCGCTGCTGGGCGTTGCCCTGCACCAAAAAACATCCTTTCCGGTGGGAAAGGTTGAATTTCTTGAACTTTACCCGCTTTCTTATTTTGAATTTCTGTCGGCCCTGGGGGAGCAACCGCTGCTCGACCTTTTAAATAGCAACGACTGGCCGTTAATAAAGAGTTTTAAAGAGAAGTACATTTACTATTTGCGTCAGTATTATTTCATTGGCGGTATGCCCGAAGCTGTTTTGTCGTTTAAAAACCACAACGATTTTCAGGAAGTCAGGGCCATACAAAAGCAGATCCTTTCGGCTTACGAGCAGGATTTCTCCAAACATGCCCCGTACAGCATTGTTCCCCGGATCAGGATGCTATGGAATACTATACCGGCACAACTGGCAAAAGAGAACAAAAAATTTATTTACAAAGTGGTAAAACCGGGCGCAAGGGCCAAAGATTATGAACTGGTCCTCTCGTGGCTCATCGATTGTGGCCTGGCTTATAAGGTTACCCGGTCGTCAAAACCCGGAATCCCGCTAAAGGCATACGAGGACAACCAGGCATTTAAATTGTTTGTTGTGGATGTGGGGTTGTTGGCGGCCATGGGCGATATTGATGCGAAAACCTTACTGGAAGGCAACCGGATTTTTGAAGAATTTAAAGGGGCTTTAACAGAACAGTATGTGCTGCAACAACTTAAAACGATTCCGGGCCTGGCGATCTATTACTGGTCTGCCGAACGGTCTTCGGCCGAGATAGATTTTCTGGTGCAATATGCCGGAGCTGTTGTCCCCATAGAGGTGAAAGCAGAGGAAAACCTGCAGGCGAAAAGCCTGAAAGCCTTTTGTCAAAAATATTCCCCTTCGCAGGCCATCAGGACTTCCATGTCCGATTACCGGCAGGAATCCTGGCTGACAAATATTCCGTTGTATGCCATCGGTAATATCACGTCCATATTTGGTTAGTAAATGAATCTAATAAAAAACCAGCTAAAACATCAATGCCCAATATTGAAATGGTCCGGGTTTCCGGTAGAACTTTTGAAATGGGCAGCTACAACGGTAATGCTGACGAAGAACCCATACACAAGGTAACTGTAGCATAACTTATCGGTATCATTGGGTTTCCTTCAGGTAGAATGAATGAACCAGCTTTCCGGCTTGTATTATTAGCAGATATATAAGCAACCTTTAATATTTTTTATGAAAATATTTCAGAAGGAGGTGGCACAAGCGGCATTTGTAGCACAAACTTTAAAAGACGGTGTCCCTTTGTGCCACTTGCGCCACAAATGCCAGGGGTGGTGATTCTG
Organism: Bacteroidales bacterium; assembly: GCA_027018745.1. Taxonomy (GTDB): domain Bacteria; phylum Bacteroidota; class Bacteroidia; order Bacteroidales; family F082; genus Sulfidibacterium. The sequence goes on from JALUYM010000406.1 coordinate 5,778, forward strand.
AAACATAATTTGTCATTTCAGCAAACATTTAGCGAAAGAAGAAGGCAGTTGAATAAACCTGGTGCCAGAATGATACTACGAAAGCACTCTTTTCATAACGCAGGAGAACTTTATATGCTTTCTGAAATGTTACCCAACTTGTTATGCAAATAAAAAATGGTTACCGTTTCTTGTTACGATAACCATTTTATTTCAGTGTGGGACATACTGGATTCGAACCAGTGACCCCCGCCCTGTCAAGGCGATGCTCTAAACCAACTGAGCTAATGTCCCTTTGGAAGAAAAACGGTGGGACATATTGGATTCGAACCAATGACCCCTGCTCTGTGAAAGCAATGCTCTAAACCAACTGAGCTAATGTCCCGTTTTTTTATTGAACATCCCAACTTTTCTTCCTTTTTGGGTCTGCAAAAGTAAAAAAATCTTTCATAAAAATTTTATCTCCCATAAAATGTTTTGGTTTATTCGGAAGTTGGGAATTTCACCCTCATTTCTTACCTTTGACCGATAAAAAATTAACTTACATGGTACTTTCCGTTAGTGACTCATTATCAGGTTATATTAAAAAAGGATAATCTAAATATGGAAGGGCCCGTAAATAACCACAAAAAATAAAATGATAGAAGCATGAAAAAAATTTTCCTATTTTCCCTGGCACTGCTGCTGGGAAGCCAGCTTGTCATTGCACAAACCGGTAAAAAAGATGTGAACCTGCGGGATTTGTGGACAAACAATACACTCTATCCCAAACTCGTTCACGGTATTGTTTCCCTGAACAATGGAAAACAATATACAGAGATTAAAAACGGATCCATCGTTGTCTACGATTATGCAACAGGTGATTCCGTTACCACACTGGTCAACGGGAAAGATCTTATCCCGGAAGGGAAAAAGAAGCCCATCCACATTGGCAATTTTTCGGTCAACAAACAAGAAACAAAATTTATTTTTCCCACACAAACGGAAAAAATTTACCGTCATTCCCGAATTTCGTACGACTACATTTGGGACACGCGAACCAAAAAGCTGACCCCCCTGTCCGACAAAGGAAAACAAAGGCTCGCAGATTTTTCACCCGACGGCACCAAAGTGGCTTTTGTGAGAAACAACAATATTTTCATCAAAGACCTGACCACCGGCAAAGTAAAACAGATTACTTTCGATGGCAAGAAAAACAGCATCATCAACGGAACCTGCGATTGGGTTTACGAAGAAGAATTCAGTTTTACAAAAGCTTTTTTCTGGTCGCCCGACAGTAAAAAAATTGCGTATTACCATTTCAACGAAAGTAAAGTCAAACAATATACGCTGCCGTTCTATCACGGTAACAAAAGCCCTTATCCGGAAGAATACACATACAAATATCCTGTGGCAGGAGAAAACAATTCCATTGTCCAGATATACACTTACGACCTGGAAACAGGAAAAACCGTCAAAATGAATGTGGGCAGCAATACCGACCAGTACATACCGAGGATAAAATGGACAAAACGTCCGAATAAGCTGGCCATTGAAAGGCTCAACCGTTTGCAAAACCATTTGCAAATTTTGTTGGCTGATGCCTCCACCGGAAAATCAAAAATCATTTACAACGAAACCAACAAATACTATATCGACATTACCAACGATTTGACTTTCCTGCCGGATGGAAATCATTTTTTGATGACCTCCGAAAAAAACGGGTACAATGCTATATATTTGTGCAATATTGATGGCAAACAGGTCAAACAACTTACCACAGGGCATTGGGATGTTACAAAAATATACGGGTACAACCCGAGGAAAAAACTGATATTTTTCCAGGCCGCCAAAACTTCCCCGCTCGACAGGGATATCATGGCCGTCAACCTGAAAGGAAAGATCAGGCAGATATCCACCCGTGTAGGTACCAACGATGCCGACTTTAGCAAAACCTTTGATTATTACATCAACACCTGGAGCAATGCCAATACCCCGCCATATATTACTGTGAATAAATACAACGGGAAAGTGGTACGGGTATTAGAAGACAACAAAGCCTTTATTAAAAAGATGCAGGGTTACAACCTGGGCAAAAAAGAATTTTTCACATTACAATCCCCTGAATTCAAATTACCTAACGGTAAACAGGTTGATTTGAATGCCTGGATCATTAAGCCGCCAAATTTTGACCCGTTACAGAAATATCCCGTATTAATGTATGTTTACGGCGGTCCCGGCATACAAACCGTGACCAATTCATGGGGTTGGAGCGACTATTTTTGGTTTCAGATGCTGGCCGAAAAAGGGATCATTGTTATTTCAGTAGACAATCGTGGAACAGGGGCCAGAAGCGAGCTGTTTCAAAAAATGACCTATTTGCAACTGGGGAAATACGAAATTGCTGACCAAATTGAAGCCGCTAAGATCATTGGAAAATATCCTTATGTAGACAGCAGGCGGATTGGTATCTTTGGTTGGAGTTACGGAGGTTTTATGGCCAGCCTGGCCATCACCAAAGGTGCCGGTGTTTTCAGTACAGCCGTGGCTGTAGCTCCTGTCACCAACTGGCGGTTTTACGACAACATCTATACCGAACGCTATATGCGTACGCCAAAAGAGAACCCGGAAGGCTACGATGCCAATTCACCACTCAATTATGTGAACAACATGAAAGGACATTATTTGCTTATTTTCGGTAGCGGCGATGACAATGTACACCCCATCAACTCCATGACCATGATATCAGCTTTGGTGAAAGCCAACAAACAATTCGATTTAATGGTATACCCCAACAAAAACCATGGTATTTACGGCGGAAACACCCGTTATCATTTGTACACCAAAATGACCAATTTTATTTTGAAATATTTGAAATAAAATCGATTAGCTGACTTTTCAAGCCTTCTCAGGCCTGAAAAGTCAGGTTTTTATCATATTTTGGGCATATCCGTCCAAAAATTTTATACTTTTGCCGTCCGAAATAATCATTATTTTTATTATTAACTAAAAAGAAAGTAGGTATTTACAATGATTATTATTCCTGTAAAAGAAGGCGAAAACATCGACCGGGCACTGAAACGTTTCAAACGCAAGTTTGAAAAAACAGGCACCATGCGTGCCCTTCGCGAACGCCAACGCTACACCAAACCTTCGGTAAGAAGGCGTGAGCAGAAGCTGAAAGCGATCTATATTCAGAAGCTCCGTCAGGCCGAACAAGGTTAGTTAAGCTTTTTTAAGGATTTTTCGAAAGAAAAAACTTTGATTCAGTCAAAAGATTTCTTATCTTTGAATCAAAGTTTTTTCTTTTACACATGAGCGTGAATCAATTCATTAGATACCTGCAAACAGAAAAACGGAATTCCGCTCACACCATCCTTGCTTACCGGACGGATATCAGGTGCTTTGGTAATTTTCTAAAAGAACAATACAATTTGGAAAAACCCGAATCAGCCAATATGGAAATGATCCGCTCGTGGATTGTGACACTGATGGACAAAAAGCTTTCTCCCACAACCATCAACCGGAAGATCAGCTCGCTCAAAGCTTATTACAAATATCTTTTAAAGACAGGAACCCTCACACAAAACCCCACACAAAACATTCACAGCATGAAAAAAGGGAAACCCCTGCCTGTCTATATTGATCGCGATAAAATGTATACCTTATTATATAAACTGGCCCCCGGAGAAGATTTTGCTGCCTTGCGCGACCGCCTCGTGATCCTGATCTTGTATGCTACGGGTATCCGCCTGAGCGAACTCATCCACCTGGAGACATCAGCTATTGATCTGTCAGGCAACAGGTTAAAGGTATTAGGAAAGAGAAATAAAGAACGTATCATTCCGTTTTCAGACGAAACGGGCAAAGAAATACAAATTTACTTACGGGCAAAAGAAAAAACTTTTCCACAGGGCACCCCCTGGTTAATTGTTACCAACAAAGGGGCAAAATCCTATCCGAAAATGATTTACCGCATTGTGCACAAGGCGCTGAGCGGATATACTACCGACAGGAAAAGCCCCCATGTATTGCGACATACTTTTGCCACGCATTTATTAAATAACGGCGCATCGCTGAATGCCATTAAAGATTTACTGGGACATGCCGACCTTTCGGCAACGCAAATTTATACGCACACCAGTATAGAACAGTTAAAATCAATATATTCTCAGGCCCATCCCCGGGCCCATTTAAAAAAAGGAGGTTAAAATGAACGTGAATGTTAAATCGGTACGGTTCAAAGCGGACCAAAAACTGGAAAACTTTATCGAAAAGAAGCTACAAAAGTTTTTTGGTTTTCACGAACAAATCCTGGCTTCAAACGTCGTTTTAAGGCTGGATAACAGTGAAACCCGCGAGAACAAGATTGCCGAAATTCGTCTTATTCTCAAGGGGGACGAATTGTTTGCAAAAAAGCGTACAAGAACATTTGAAGAGGCTGTTGACCAGTCTATTGACGCACTGAAGAAACAGGTAGAAAAGTACAAAGAACGGTTCAAAAAATAAATTTTAAACTTTTTAAAAAAATAGTTTGGTAATCTCAACGAAACATTCTATTTTTGCAGACCTTTTTGAGAAGAGGTCTGCTTTTTTTTTGAACGTTCTGAAAGTACTACTAACAAAGAAAAGAAACTGGGAAAAGGCAAAAATAAAAATTGCCAGCATAGCTCAGTTGGCCAGAGCAGCTGATTTGTAATCAGCCGGTCGGGGGTTCGAATCCCTCTGCTGGCTCAGTTCATAAACATTTTGAAAAACAAAAAAAACGGGGGGATACCGAAGCGGTCAAACGGGGCAGACTGTAAATCTGTTGGCTTAGCCTTCGGAGGTTCGAATCCTCCTCCCCCCACCAGAGTAAGGAAAAAGGAAAAAGGAAAAAGAGAAAAGTAAAAAGTAAAAAGGGAAACCAAAATTTCTTTTAACTTTTAACTTTAAACTTTTAACCTGACAAGCGGGAGTAGCTCATCTGGTAGAGCGACAGCCTTCCAAGCTGTAGGTGGCCGGTTCGAGCCCGGTTTCCCGCTCTGGGATTGCCGGGGTAGCTCAGGGGTAGAGCACTTCCTTGGTAAGGAAGGGGTCACGAGTTCAAATCTCGTCCTCGGCTCGGATAGAAAGAAATAGAAATAAAGTAATAAAACAAACATTAATTTTTAACATTTTTAATATGGCTAAAGAAAAATTTGAACGTTCCAAACCGCACGTAAATATTGGGACTATCGGTCACGTTGACCATGGAAAAACCACTTTAACGGCTGCCATTACGCTAACACTTCAAGACAAAGGTTTGGCAGAGTTTAAGTCATTCGATTCCATTGACAATGCTCCTGAAGAAAAAGAAAGGGGTATCACTATTAACACGGCTCACGTTGAGTACCAAACCGAAAACCGTCATTACGCCCACGTTGACTGTCCCGGTCACGCCGACTATGTGAAGAACATGGTTACCGGTGCTGCCCAAATGGATGGTGCTATTTTGGTAGTTGCTGCCACTGACGGCCCCATGCCACAAACCCGTGAGCATATCCTGCTTGCCCGTCAGGTAGGTGTTCCCCGTATTGTTGTCTTCATGAACAAAGTAGATATGGTCGACGATGAGGAACTGCTTGAACTGGTTGAAATGGAAATCCGCGATTTGCTGAACTTCTACGATTTTGATGGTGAAAATACACCTATCATTCGGGGCTCCGCTTTGGGTGCATTGAACAAAGAACCCAAATGGGTTGAAAAAATTTACGAACTCATGGAAGCCTGTGATACTTGGATCCCGTTACCAGTTCGCGATGAACACAAACCTTTCCTTATGCCTGTTGAAGATATATTCTCCATTACCGGTCGTGGAACAGTAGCTACCGGAAGAATTGAAACCGGGGTTATTCACACAGGCGATCCCGTTGAGATCATTGGTATGGGTGCCCAAAAGATGAAATCGGTTGTTACCGGTGTGGAAATGTTCCGTAAAATTCTTGACGAAGGTATGGCTGGTGACAATGCAGGTCTGCTTTTGCGTGGTATCGACAAGGATAAGATCAAAAGGGGAATGGTTATTGCCGCTCCCGGGTCAGTAACCCCACACAACCACTTCAAAGGAGAAGTTTATATTCTGAAAAAAGAAGAAGGTGGCCGTCATACACCATTTCACAACAAATATCGTCCTCAGTTCTATTTCAGGACAACCGACGTTACCGGTGAAGTTTTCCTTCCCGAAGGAGTTGAAATGGTTATGCCTGGTGACAACCTGACCATTGAAGTGAAACTGATCTCCGACATTGCCATGGACAAAGGACTGCGTTTTGCTATTCGAGAAGGCGGACGTACGGTTGGTGCCGGTCAGGTGACTGAAATCATCGATGACTAATCGAAAATAAAATATCATGTGGCTGAAAGGTATTTCGGGAAAAACCGGGATGCCTTTTAGCTGCTAATAAAGAGGTGGATACGGGTGTAGCTCAACTGGTAGAGTAGCGGTCTCCAAAACCGTTGGTTGTGGGTTCGATTCCTACCACCCGTGCAAAAATTTTAAGAAAATGGCAAAATTTAGTATTGTTAACTACCTGAAAGAAGTTAATAACGAATGGATGCACAAAGTATCCTGGCCAACTTGGAGTGAGCTGCAGAACAGTGCTATCGTGGTATCCGTTGCTTCCCTTTTAATAGCCTTAACGGTTTATCTGATGGATGTCTCGTGGTCAACCATTTTACAAAAGTTTTACGGCCTTTTTTAATGGTTTGTAATGTACTGTTCAAATTAAATATATTTTTAACTTGTTAATAACTAATCAGATACTGGCTGTAAGATGAACGAAGATTCCGGTAAAAAATGGTATGTGGTAAGAGCCATCAGTGGTAAAGAGAAAAAGGTAAAAGAACGCCTTGAAAATGAAATAAAACGCCTCGGTATAGAGGATTATATTTCACAGGTTCTCATTCCTACCGAAAAGGTTTACCAGATTCGCAAAGGGAAAAAAATCAGTAAAGAACGTAATTATTTTCCCGGATACGTTTTGGTAGAAGCTGAGCTTACCGGCGAAATTCCCCATATCATTCGGAATATTCCTGATGTACTTGGTTTTCTGGGTACAACAGGTCGCCCCGATCCCATTCGGCCTGCCGAAGTAAAACGTATACTCGGAAAAGTAGACGAACTGGCAGAACAGGGAGAAGAAGTAAATATTCCGTTTATCGTGGGCGAAACCGTTACAGTTATCGATGGACCATTCAGCAGTTTTAGCGGCGTTATCGAAGAGATCAACGAAGAGAAAAAACGGCTGAAAGTAATGGTGAAGATATTCGGTCGCAAAACCCCGCTGGAATTGGGATTCATGCAGGTAGAAAAAGAATAGTTATTGACTTATTTTAAACAATGGGTTTAAAATGGCAAAAGAAGTAATTGGATTAATTAAACTACAGATCAGAGGCGGTGCTGCAAACCCATCCCCTCCCGTTGGACCGGCATTAGGTGCCAAAGGGGTGAATATCATGGAGTTCTGTAAACAGTTCAATGCACGTACACAGGAACAGGCCGGTAAAGTCATTCCTGTTATCATTACTGTTTATAAAGACAAATCTTTTGATTTCATCATCAAGACACCTCCGGTTGCTGTACAAATCATGGAAGCGGTGAAACTGAAAAAAGGTTCAGCAGAACCCAACCGTGTTAAAGTTGCCAGTATTACCTGGGATCAGGTAAAAACTATTGCCGAAGCAAAGATGAAAGACCTGAATGCTTTCACCGTTGAATCGGCTATGCGTATGGTAGCAGGTACGGCAAGGAGTATGGGCGTAACTGTAAAAGGTGAATTCCCCGCAAATTAATAATCTGTTAACAGGAGGAGAATATGGCAAAATTGTCAAAAAAACACAAAGAAGCTTTGGCCAAATTCGATAAGAATAAACAGTACTCCTTAGCAGAAGCCGTTGAATTGGTAAAAAATATTACATATACCAAATTTGATGCTTCAGTGGATCTGAGTGTACGACTTGGCGTCGACCCACGTAAAGCCAACCAAATGGTAAGAGGTTCTGTAACCCTTCCACACGGTACCGGCAAAGACGTGAAAGTCCTCGTGCTATGTACACCGGACAAAGAGGAAGAAGCCAAAGCAGCCGGAGCCGACTTCGTTGGTTTAGACGAATACGTTCAAAAGATCAAAGGAGGCTGGACCGATGTAGATGTCGTTATCACCATGCCCAGCGTTATGCCCAAAGTGGGACAGCTTGGCAGGATTTTAGGCCCCCGCGGTTTGATGCCAAACCCAAAGACAGGTACTGTAACCATGGAGGTGGGCAATGCTGTGAAAGCAGCCAAAGCAGGAAAAATCGATTTTAAAGTGGATAAATTCGGTATCATTCATTCAGCCATTGGAAAAGTTAGTTTTGAAGAAAACAAACTCGCAGAAAATGCCGGCGAATTACTGAACACCATTATAAAATTAAGACCTGCTGCCGCCAAAGGGAACTATGTGAAAAGCATCTATTTGTCGAGTACCATGAGTCCGGGTATCGCAGTTGATCCTAAATCGGTTAACGCATAGAATAAACAAGCAATTGTTATGAGAAAAGAAGATAAAAAACAACTCATTGAGTCTTTAACCGAACAACTGTCAAAGCATAATAATTTTTATCTTGCTGATGTTTCTACATTGAATGCAGAACAAACCAGCAATCTGAGAAGAATGTGCTTTAACCGTGGCATTGAAATGCGGGTTGTAAAAAACACCCTGCTCCGCAAAGCCATGGAACAGTCGGAAAGAGAATTTGACGAGTTATACGGAGCACTCAAAGGGAACACATCCCTGATGTTCGCCGAGGCAGGTAGTGCACCTGCCAAACTGATTAAAGAGTACAGGAAAAAATCGAAATATCCTATCCTCAAGGCAGCTTTCATTGAAGAAATGACCTACCTGGGCGATGAACAACTCGATTTTCTGGCCGCTATTAAATCGAAAGACGAGCTGATTGCCGATGTGATTGCCCTGCTACAGTCACCTATGAACAATGTACTATCTGCATTGAAATCCGGTGGTAACAAACTTTCCGGAATACTGGAAACCTTATCCGAAAAAAGTGAATAAGGAAATAATCATACGAGAAATTAAACAAGCATTAATAAACACAATTTAAATTATAACGAAATGGCAGATTTAAAAGCATTTGCAGAACAATTAGTTAATCTTACTGTTAAAGAAGTAAATGAACTGGCTGAAATTCTGAAAGAAGAGTATGGTATTGAACCCGCTGCTGCTGCAGTAGTAGCCGGCCCCGCTAACGGTGGTGCAGAAGCCGCTGCTGAAGAAGAACAAACAGCTTTTGATGTTATTCTGAAAGCACCCGGTCAATCCAAACTCGCTGTTGTAAAACTGGTGAAAGAGCTGACCAGCCTTGGGTTGAAAGAATCGAAAGAACTTGTTGATTCTGCCCCTAAAGCTATCAAAGAAGGCGTAACCAAAGACGAAGCCGAAGCTTTAAAATCACAGCTGGAAGCTGCTGGTGCCGAAGTAGAGGTTAAGTAATACTTTATTTCTATTCATTGGCGGAAACCTCTATCCCATTAGGGATAGAGGCTTCGCCTATTTGTTCTTTTACATCATTCTTTCTTTATTTGCCGGCACCGTTTAAACTGCCGGCGTGTTCATAACTTAAAACTATTGTGCCTTGGCTGGAATCAAAACCGAAAGAATCAATTTCGCATCTACGAAAAACCTGATGCCTTATCCGAATTTCCTGGATATTCAGTTAAAATCCTTTCAGGATTTTTTTCAATTGGAAACCAATACGGAAAATCGTGTGAATGAAGGCCTCTTCAAGGTTTTTTCAGAAAATTTCCCCATTACAGATGTGAGAAATAATTTTGTCCTTGAATTTTTAGACTATTTTGTTGATCCTCCCCATTATACCATTGAGGAGTGTATTGAACGCGGATTAACTTATAGCGTACCCTTAAAGGCAAAATTAAAACTTTATTGTACCGATCCTGAACATGAAGATTTCGAAACCATCGTTCAGGATGTCTATCTGGGAATGATCCCTTATATGACTACCCGCGGTACATTCATTATCAATGGTGCCGAACGGGTGATCGTTTCGCAGTTGCACCGCTCACCCGGTGTGTTCTTTGGACAACACAGGCATGCGAACGGAACCCAGTTGTTCTCGGCCAGGATCATCCCTTTTAAAGGGTCCTGGATGGAATTCTCCACCGACATCAACAACGTGATGTATGCCTATATTGACCGGAAGAAAAAATTACCCGTCACCACCTTGTTGCGCGCCATCGGCTATGAAACAGACCGCGACATCCTTAAAATATTCGACCTTGCCGAAGAAGTCAAAGTCAGTAAAGCCGGGCTGAAACGAGTGCTGGGCCGGAGCCTGGCTGCCCGTGTGGTACGCTCCTGGTTCGAGGATTTTGTAGATGAAGATACCGGTGAAGTAGTTACCATCGAACGGAACGATGTGATCATCGAACGTGAAACGGTTTTGGAGCAAGAACATATTCAGAAAATAATCGATGCCGGCGTCAAAACCATTTTGCTACACAAAGACGATGGCAATATCAACGATTATTCGGTGATTTTCCAAACCCTGCAAAAAGACACCACCAACTCTGAAAAAGAGGCTGTCGAATACATTTATTTCCAACTGCGAAACGCCCTGCCGCCTGATGAAGAAACAGCCCGCAGCGTTTTCGAACGCCTTTTCTTCTCTGATAAACGTTATGACCTGGGTGAAGTTGGCCGTTACCGGATCAACAAAAAACTGGAACTGAATACGCCCATGGATGTGCGTGTTCTTACCAAAGAAGACATTGTCCTTATCATCAAACACCTGATTAAACTGTTAAATCAGAAAACCATTGTAGATGATATCGACCACCTGAGTAACCGGCGCGTCCGTACTGTCGGTGAACAGCTTTATGCACAATTCGGTATTGGCCTGGCACGTATGGCCCGTACCATTCGCGACCGCATGAATGTACGTGACAATGAGGTGTTTACACCTACTGATCTGATCAATGCCAAAACACTTTCATCGGTAATCAATTCATTTTTCGGCACCAATGCCCTGTCGCAGTTTATGGACCAAACGAACCCACTCTCGGAAATTACGCACAAAAGGCGTATTTCTGCTTTGGGCCCCGGAGGCCTTTCACGCGAAAGGGCCGGATTTGAGGTTCGTGACGTGCATTACACCCATTACGGGAGGCTATGTACCATCGAAACACCTGAAGGGCCCAACATTGGTTTGATTTCTTCGCTATGCGTCTTTGCCAAAATCAACCACCTCGGATTCATTGAAACACCGTACCGTAAGGTGGTAAACGGCCAGATCGATTATGAACATGATCCCATTTACCTGAGTGCCGAAGAAGAAGAAGACAAGATCATTGCACAAGCCAATACAGTAGTCGACGATTCCGGAAAATTTGTTAACGAAAAGGTAAAAGTACGTTATCAGGCCGACTACCCTATCACACCCCGTGAGGAAGTAAACCTGATTGACATAGCACCAAACCAGATCGCTTCCATAGCGGCATCCTGTATTCCTTTCCTCGAACACGATGATGCCAACCGTGCTTTGATGGGTTCGAACATGATGCGCCAGGCTGTACCGTTGCTCAACCCCGAAGCCCCCATAGTGGGAACAGGGATTGAAGCCGATGTGGCCCGTGACTCCCGTGTATTGGTTATGGCAGAAGGCGACGGCGTTGTAGAATATGTTGATGCCAAAAAAATCATTATACGTTACTCACGCGATGAAATGGAAAAGTTGGTTAGCTTTGACGATGACGTAAAAGAATATTTGCTGACAAAATTCCGTCGCACTAACCAGAACACTTCCATCAACCTGCGGCCCATTGTACGCGCCGGCGACAAAGTAACCAAAGGTCAGCCTTTGTGCGAAGGTTATGGTACACAAGGCGGGGAACTGGCACTCGGACGTAACCTGAAAGTAGCTTTCATGCCCTGGAAAGGTTATAATTACGAGGATGCCATCGTCATCAGCGAAAAAGTCGTGAAAGAAGATTACTTTACTTCTGTTCACATTGAAGAATTTACGCTGGAAGTACGCGATACCAAACGCGGTATCGAAGAACTGACCAACGACATTCCCAACGTAAGCGCTGAAGCAACCAAAGATTTGGATGAAAACGGTTTAATCCGTATCGGTGCTGAAGTGAATGAAGGGGATATTCTTATCGGGAAAATAACCCCGAAAGGAGAAAGTGATCCCACACCGGAAGAAAAATTATTACGTGCCATTTTTGGCGACAAAGCCGGTGACGTAAAAAATGCTTCACTGAAAGCACCACCTTCTATGAAAGGAGTTGTTATCGGCAAAGCACTCTTCTCAAGGGCTATTAAAAGTTCTAAAAACAAATCTAAGGAAAAAGAAATCATCGAGGCTCTTGATGAAGAATACAACAAGAAATTTGCCGAGCTGAAAGCAAAACTGGTGGATAAACTGACTGTTTTGGTAAGCAACCGTACCTCCCAGGGCGTTACCAACGTATACGGGGAAGTGGTTGTCCCTACCAAAACCAAATTCACCCAAAAGATCCTTCATTCACTTGATTATATAAATATCAATGCCAGCAAATGGACGACCGACAATGCCAAGAATGAACTGATCAAAGTGTTGCTTAACAATTACAACATCAAATACAAAGAGTTGCTGGGCGTTTATAACCGCAAGAAATTTGTTGCCAGTGTAGGTGATGAACTTCCCAACGGTATTGTTCAGATGGCCAAAGTTTATGTGGCTAAAAAACGAAAGCTGAAAGTGGGCGATAAAATGTCAGGACGCCACGGGAACAAAGGTATCGTAGCCAAAATCGTCCGTGAAGAGGATATGCCGTTCATGGAAGACGGCACACCCGTGGACATCGTTTTGAACCCGTTGGGCGTACCTTCACGTATGAACCTCGGCCAAATTTACGAAACCGTCCTTGGCTGGGCAGGTAAAGAACTTGGACTGAAATTCGCCACACCGATTTTCGATGGTGCTACGGATGAACAAATCAACGCTTACATGAAACAAGCCGGACTGCCCGAAAACGGCAGTGTTTATCTTTATGATGGTGGTACCGGTGAGCGTTTTGACCAACCCGCAACCGTGGGATACATTTACATGATCAAACTGCATCACCTGATCGACGACAAAATGCACGCCCGCTCCATTGGCCCCTACTCGCTCATTACACAGCAACCCCTTGGCGGTAAAGCCCAGTTTGGTGGCCAGCGTTTCGGTGAAATGGAGGTATGGGCATTGGAAGCCTTTGGCGCTGCCAATATTCTGCAGGAGATACTGACCGTGAAATCAGATGATGTAAACGGTCGTGCCAAAGCCTACGAAGCTATCGTTAAAGGAGAAAACATGCCTACCCCGGGAACACCCGAGTCATTCAACGTACTTGTACACGAACTGCGCGGACTGGGGCTGGAAATAAGCTTCGATAAATAATTTAATTTTGATGATAATAAAATAAAAATCTGATATGGCTTTCAGACAAGATAGTAAAGTACCGGATAGTTTTAACAAAATAACCATCAGCCTCGCCTCGCCCGAATCTATTCTGGAAAGGTCACACGGTGAGGTGCTGAAACCTGAAACCATCAACTACCGCACCTACAAACCGGAACGCGACGGGCTTTTCTGCGAAAGGATTTTCGGCCCAGTGAAAGACTACGAATGCCACTGCGGGAAATATAAACGTATCCGCTACAAAGGGATCGTTTGTGACCGGTGTGGCGTAGAAGTTACCGAAAAAAAAGTAAGACGTGAACGCATGGGCCACATTGAACTGGTAGTTCCCGTGGTCCACATTTGGTTCTTCCGTTCATTGCCCAACAAAATTGGTGCATTGCTCGGCCTTCAGACCAAAAAGCTGGAATCGATCATTTACTATGAACGTTACGTGGTGATCCAGCCCGGTATTAAGGAAGCCGACGGCATCAAAAAAATGGATTTTCTCACCGAAGAGGAATACCTTAATATCCTGGAAACACTGCCTTCGGAAAATCAGTATCTTGATGATACCGATCCCGATAAATTCATTGCAAAAATGGGGGCTGAAGCTGTTCACGACCTGCTGGTACGGCTCGACCTGGATAAAGAATCTTTCGAATTGCGGCACAAAGCCAACACGGAAACCTCTCAGCAACGGAAAGCTGATGCTTTAAAACGGTTGCAGGTGTTTGAAGCTTTTCGCGATGCCCGCAAACGCAAGGAAAATCGCCCGGAATGGATGATCGTAAAAATCGTTCCTGTCATCCCGCCCGAACTGCGGCCTTTGGTACCACTGGATGGCGGCCGGTTTGCCACTTCCGACCTGAACGACCTTTACCGCCGGGTCATCATTCGTAACAACCGGCTGAAAAGGCTGATTGAAATCAAAGCCCCTGATGTGATCATGCGTAACGAAAAACGCATGCTCCAGGAAGCAGTTGATTCATTGTTTGACAATTCGCGGAAATCAAGTGCCGTAAAAACCGAATCGAACCGTCCGCTGAAATCGTTGAGCGACAGTTTAAAAGGGAAACAGGGACGTTTCCGTCAAAACCTGCTTGGTAAACGTGTGGATTATTCCGGACGTTCGGTGATCATAGTCGGTCCCGAACTGAAAATGAACGAATGCGGATTGCCTAAAGACATGGCTGCAGAATTGTTCAAACCGTTTATTATCCGCCGGTTGCTGGAACGCGGTATCGTAAAAACAGTGAAATCAGCTAAAAAGATCGTGGAAAGAAAAGATGCCGTTGTTTACGACATTCTCGAGAATATCCTGAAAGGACACCCGGTGTTGCTCAACCGTGCCCCTACCTTGCACCGGTTGGGCATTCAGGCTTTCCAGCCAAAACTTGTTGAAGGAAAGGCCATTCAACTTCACCCGCTGGCCTGTACGGCTTTTAATGCCGACTTTGACGGTGACCAAATGGCTGTTCACGTCCCACTGGGAAATGCTGCTATTCTGGAGGCACAAATACTGATGCTGGCCTCTCACAATATTCTGAACCCGGCCAACGGAGCACCTATCACTGTTCCTTCGCAAGACATGGTTTTAGGCCTATATTATATCACTAAAGCACGTAAAAACACCAAGGAACATCCCATCAAAGGTGAGGGAATGACTTTCTATTCGCCAGAAGAGGTACGCATTGCTTACAACGAAAAACGTGTTGACCTTCATGCCATTATCAAAGTGAAAGTGGATGTGAAAGAAGACGGCAAACTGGTGAACAAATTAATAGAAACCACCGTGGGCCGTGTTTTGTTCAATGACAAAGTTCCTAAAGGTTTTGGTTTTATCAACAAACTGGTGACAAAAAAAGCCCTGCGCGATATCATCAGCGATGTTTTGAAAAGTACCGGAAATGCTGTTACGGCACAATTTCTTGACGACATCAAAAACCTGGGCTATCATATGGCTTTCGTTGGCGGACTCTCATTTAACCTTGGAAACATTATCATTCCCCAGGCAAAAGAAGAATTGATCAGGAAAGCAAAAGAAGAGGTGGAAGAAGTGATGAACAATTATAATATGGGGTTCATTACTAACAATGAGCGTTATAACCAGATCATTGATATCTGGACACATACCAACTCTCATTTGACCAATATCGTCATGAAAGAACTGGCAGAAGACAACGATGGTTTTAATCCTGTTTACATGATGCTGGATTCCGGTGCCCGTGGATCAAAAGAGCAAATACGTCAGCTTTCAGGTATGCGTGGCCTGATGGCCAAACCCCAGAAAGCAGGGGCCGCAGGAAACGAAATTATTGAAAACCCGATCCTTTCCAATTTTAAAGAAGGGTTGTCGGTACTTGAATATTTCATTTCTACCCATGGTGCCCGTAAAGGTCTGGCCGATACTGCTTTGAAAACTGCCGATGCCGGTTATCTTACCCGTAGGCTGGTGGATGTGGCCCAGGATGTCATCATTTCCGAAAAAGACTGTGGAACACTTCGCGGCCTGACCGTCACTGCCCTTAAGAAAAATGAAGAAGTAGTAGAATCACTCTACGACAGGATTCTCGGCCGGGTAGCTGTTCATGATATTTACCATCCTAAAACGGGAGAGATCATCGTCAAAGGCGGGGAAGAAATCAATGAAGAATTAGGCAAACAAATAGAAGATGCCGGCATTGAACAGGTGGAAATCCGTTCGGTACTTACCTGTGAATCAAAACACGGGGTTTGTGCCAACTGCTATGGGCGAAACCTTGCTTCCGGGCACCTGGTACAACGAGGAGAAGCTGTGGGCGTTATTGCTGCCCAATCCATTGGGGAACCTGGAACTCAGCTTACCCTGCGTACATTCCACCAGGGAGGTACAGCTTCCAACGTGGCAGCCAGTTCCAAGATAGAAGCTACTCATGACGGAATAGTCGAATTTGATGAACTCAGAAGCGTCCCTTACACCGATGCCAATGGTAACAATTATGATATAGTTACCGGACGTTCTGCTGAGATGCGCCTGGTTGATCCCAAAACCGGTGTCACCCTTTCCTCTGCCAATATTTCGTATGGTTCCAAGCTGTATTTTAAAAGTGGAAGCAAAGTCAAAAAAGGTGATCTAATCAACGAATGGGATCCTTTTAATGCCGTTATCCTTTCTGAAGTAAGCGGTACAGTTTCATTCGAAAATATTGTGGAAGGACAAACTTACCGCGTTGAATCGGATGAGCAGACGGGCTATTTTGAGAAAGTAATCATTGAAACCAAACAAAAAACCAAAAATCCGAATATCAAAATTCTGGATAATGACGGTAATATCCTGAAGCATTATGACATGCCTGTGGGTGCTCATATTGTAGTGGAAGAAGGTGCTAAAATCAAAGCCGGAGACCTGCTGGTGAAAATTCCGCGTGCCTTCGGAAAGGCAGGTGACATTACCGGTGGACTACCGCGTGTTACGGAGTTGTTCGAAGCACGTAATCCTTCTGAACAAGCGGTGGTATCTGAAATTGATGGTGTGGTTTCGTTTGGTAAGAAACTGAAACGTGGTAACCGTGAAATCATCATCACCTCCAAAACCGGTGCTGAAAAACGCTACCTCGTCCCTACTACCAAACAAATCCTGGCACAGGAAAACGATTTTGTAAAAGCCGGCACCAAACTTTCGGACGGTGTTATTACTCCTGCTGATATTCTGGCCATTAAAGGTCCTATGAAAGTTCAGGAATACATCGTGAACGAAATTCAGGAAGTTTACCGTTTGCAAGGGGTGAAGATCAACGACAAACATTTTGAAGTGATCGTACGCCAAATGATGCGTAAAGTTCAGGTGGAAGATCCGGGGGATACCCGCTTTCTTGAAGGCGAGCTGGTGAATAAAATCAAATTTCAGGAAGTCAACGACGAGATTTTCGGTATGAAAGTTATTGTTGATCCCGGTGATTCTGAGACCGTTCGGCAGGGTGAGATCATTACAGCACGCAAGCTGCGCGATGAAAATTCTACTTTGCGCCGACGTGACAAAAAATTGATTGAAGCCCGCAATGCCCAAACAGCTACAGCCAGGCAGGTACTACAGGGAATTACACGCGCTTCGCTGCAAACCGATAGCTTTATCTCGGCAGCATCGTTCCAGGAAACGACAAAAGTACTTACCCTCGCAGCCATCAATGCCAAACAGGATGATTTGAACGGCCTGAAAGAAAATGTAATCGTAGGACACAAAATTCCTGCCGGTACAGGTTTGAAAGACTATGATGACCTGATTGTTTATTCCAAAGAAGAGCATGAAGCCATGATGGCCAAAGAGGATGAACTTGAATCTATCGAAGAAGAGTCCGAAGGGTAATTTTTTTATGTATTAAAAGGTTGTTGCAAAAGGGAATTTATCCTGCCTGCAACAACCTTTATTATTAAATCTTAAACGCATGGAAGATAACAACAACCCGCAACAAAACCAGATCAATATTGAACTGAGCGAAGAGGTTGCCGAAGGAATTTATTGCAACCTGGCCATCATCACACATTCACATGCCGAATTTGTTGTTGACTTTGTGAAACTGATGCCCGGAACACCAAAAGCCAAGGTTAAATCGCGTATTATCCTGACACCTGAACATGCCAAAAGGCTGTTGAAAGCTTTGCAGGACAACATACGAAAATTTGAGTCCTTGCATGGCCCCATCAAAGAAAGCCCCGACGGCGGACTGCCGCCTTTCACCATGGGCGGACCCACAGCCCAGGCATAAAACAAAAAAGAGGTGTCTTAAAAGTCAACCCCGACGCGCGTCATTGTGAGGAAACAAGGCGGGAAATATGCAGTGGCTGACGAAGCAATCTGCGAGAAAAACCAAAGCTTTTAAAACGATTTATTTCTCGCCCCAACGCACAGACAACCTCGTGCTCATCGTGTCATAGAGATTCCTTCGGAGCAATGACGGAGTTTTTTGCTTTTTAGATGCCTTTTCCTTGTTTCAAATAATCTTCTTTTCTTTCAGAAACTCTTCCATTTTTTGAAGTACCTTTTCGCGTACCGGTTTCTCCGAAAGCAATAGATCGTGCAGCCCGCCTTCAAAAGCAACCCTTTCCACATTCTTTCCAATCACGTGTGAAAAACGCTCAATATCTTTTACGTTAAGCACCGCATCAGCATGCTGCATTTCAGGACGATAGTTACCTGGTTTAACACTCCTGGCCGAATACATCACCAGTACAGGGCATTGGATATCAAGCCCCTGCTGTAGTTCCCGCTGGGCTTTGTAAACTCCTTTTATCCATCCTGCATGAATTCTAAAACCAGCATCCGGCTTTAGTTTCAAGTTGTAATCCCATTCACCGTAGTGACTTTTATGCAGGCTATAACCATATCCCGTATCAAGCCCGACGGGGGAAGGAAGGCCAGGAAATGTTCCGGCAAGGGTAATCATCAAAGGTAAAAATGTCTTTTTTAATACAACAGGAACATTAAATTCAAAAAACGGACTGTTCAAAATCAGGGCATCCACCCGGTTATCATTCCGGTGATCATGGGCATACAGGGCAGCAATCAATCCACCGGTGGAATGGCCCACCATTACAAGCTTCTTATTTTTTCCTTTCTCACGAATAAAATCTACCGCCTGGTCTATTTCCTCAAAATACTCACGGATATTCCTGAAATCGTTGGGCTTTTGGTGTGGCAAAATGGAACGGCCGTATTTGCGCAGTTCCAAAGCGTAAAAATTCAGTCCCTGCCCGTTCGCCCACTCCGCAAAATGATCCTGAAAAAAATAATCGTTAAAACCGTGAAGATAAAGTAAGGCCTTTTTGGAGGGGTCCTCCGCTTTTCGTTCAATAAGCGTAGCCACCACTTCCCCTTCATAGTCAGGCTTCAATTGAAAAGTGTGCATGATATAAACGGGTTTTTCTTGTTTTTCCATGGTATTGAGAATTTGTAAAGCCATCAAACATCAACATTTTCAAAGCTTTAAGTCACTTTAATTTACAAATATAAAAAAATAATCTGTAATAATCTAACTGCTTTATTCCGAAATAGCACTTTCGGTCATAATGCGGATGTTCCTTTTGCTGATGGGACTTTTTTTTGCGTATGCTATCTCCCCATCCAGTTTGGAAGTACTGTGACAGGAGCCCCCGGCACAAGCCAATTTTTTTCCTGTCTTTGGATCGCGAATAGAACTGGAACACTGCTTCCTGAACTGGCCGTTCTTGAGAAAGAACATTTTAACGGCAAACCCTGAAAAGGCAATGGCCAATAAGGCAACAGAAAGAAGGAACAGTTTAATGAACATATTCAACTTTTTAGATATTGCAAAAGTAAATATAATTTATAATTATTCCAAATACTATTTTTATTATTTTTGGTTTAGTCTGATCCATACCTTTTTAAGGTTATATAATTTAGTATTCACCAAAACACCATTAATCATGCGATTCAATATCCTGAAAAGAGCTACACCGGGACTGTTCCTACTAATCGTGTTCCTGATCCCATGTGTACTTCCGGCAAAAAACCATCCCTTAAATTAAAACAACAGACATGAAAGCAAAAACCGGACTTTTCACATTTTACAGTCTGCTATTTGTAAGCACAATCTTCTTTTCGTCCCCACAAACCATATTGGCACAGCAGCAAACCACCATACCGTTTGACACATTGAACTGGGAAAAAGTTTCCTGTAACAATTGGAACATGGATGCAGACTCCATTGCAGTCTTCGGTACCGATTACCGTGCTCCCGGTATCATTGAGTCCAAAGATTTTTTTGACTTTAGCCAAAGTGAGGTATACATTAAATGGAAGGTAAACGCTGTCGGAAAGTTCATGGCTGCTACACTTTATGCCGGTGGTTATGCCCTTGGAAATCTGGTTACCACCGACCATACCTGCTGCGACAGCAAACTCATTCAGGAAAACCAGTGGTATTACACACAGGTAAAATTTCATGCTGACACATCGTACACCGCCATTCGTTCTACCGGTGATTTCTATGATAATGGCGGGACTTTCTTTGATTCTCTCCGGCAAAAAGTAACCCCCAAACGATGGGAACTGGGTATTAAAAACGGGAAAATAAAAGCCATGTTGCACGACAACTATGGCGGGGATAAATGCTCGTTTACCTTGGGGAGCGTTTTGTTGAAGAATGCCGTAAAAATATCGGAACCAAGTATTATTGCCACAAAATCTTATAATTTTGAAGATGGAAAGATTCCCCCGGAAATGTTTCATGATACTAATTCAACCTGGAATATTGCCGATACGGGATTTCAATCGCATAAATCTATTTTCTTAGAACAAACTCCCGGTCATTCCTCATGGATAGAAATGAATGTAACCGGTGCGGCAAAAGTTAGTTTCGACGCACGTTTCGTGTCGGGATACTCATGGAATCCCGTTATGTCCGCCTCATTCGCCATTGACACACTGAATATGATTACATTAGACCGCTCAAACAAAGGATGCTGGCGCCATTTTGAATGGATGATTCCGGATCCATTTGCTCATCATAATTTACGGTGGTATTCAAATTATCCCGGTAAATATGCACAAGATAATTCAAAACTTTGGATTGATAATATTACTGTCTATTATACCGTTGCTACCGGAGTGCATACAGTGAAAGATAACACGATTCAATCGGTACGGATATTTCCCATGCCGGTTACCAAAAGTACAACCATCGAATACCACCTGAACAAACCTGCTTTTGTGCAGGTTGAGGTATTTGATATAACCGGGAGGAAAATCCAGGCACTAGAGAGCGAAAACAAACCAGCAGGGACATATCGCTTGAAATGGAAACCGTTACCGGGAATGGTATCCGGCCCTTATTTTTGCAGGATCAGTACAGAAAAAGGTTTCGTAATGAAAAAGGTGGTTATAGAAAAATAATACCTGTTTCGGGCGTGGACGCCCGAATCGGAACAGGTGGACGTTCGAAGTGGACGCCCGAAACGGAATAGATTTAGATTCCCGGTTTACAAAATTCGTAGCAAACAATCGCGGCTGCCACGGCCGCATTGAGCGACTCGGCGCCGGAACCCGGCGCCGCAGGTATCAGAACCGGCTGGTCAACAAAAGGATAAAGTTTGGGTGAAATGCCGTGTGCTTCACTGCCAATGAGCAAAATACCTTTTCCCGGCTTTTCCACCTTCCGGATATCATCGCCCTGCAACAGGGCGCCAAAAACTTTCAGGTTTTCCGGTTTTTCCGAAAGCCAGCCGTGTAAATCTGCATAATGCACCTTCACCCGCGCCAGGGAACCCATGGTGGCCTGCACCACTTTCGGATTGAAAGCATCCACCGTTTCTTCCGAACAAACCACATCGCGGATACCAAACCAGTCGGCCGTGCGGATGATAGTCCCCAGATTACCGGGATCGCGGATGTCATCCAAGGCCAGTATATAATTTCTTATGTTCAAAATCTCCGGCAACGGGTATTCCGGCATTTTTACTATCGCCAACACCTCTGAAGGGTTTTTCAAAGCGGATATTTTATGCATTTCCTGCCGGGTAACGGTTTCCGCTTTTATTCCTACAACAGCCCGTTTGTGTTCGTTCAACCAGTTTTCGGTGACAAACAGCTCCTTAACTTCCAACGGACCCGAAAGGAAATCCAGTACGTTTACGGTTCCCTCGGCCAGGAACAAGCCCTCTTTCCGACGGTATTTGTTCAGGTGCAACGACCGTAACACTTTAATTTTGCCTTTGCTTAACATACCGCGAAGTTAAAAAACATCACAAACCTTTTTTACCCAAAAATCAATAAAATACGTCCCTATGCCGGGAAGGATTTGCAATCACATTCCTTAAAGAGTCTGAGGATCTGTAATCCATCTATCCTGAAAAGGGAAACAATTATAGCCCATTATCGAAAAAATCATACTTTTTTGATTACCAATTCTATATAAATTTTTCTATATTTGTCCGGTAGTTATAATTTCTTTTCATGGAACCCCAACACCCTTCGAAAACCCGCTTCGTTAACCTGCTCGCCAGCCCTTTTCTGCTGGCCCTGCCCGTGGCGGTAATCATCATCCTGTTCGTTCCGGCGCCCGCCTACAAATACAAAGTAACCCTCATTAAACAGGAATACATTGGGAAACCTTCCCCTTTGGCATTTTATTTTGACCTGAACCGGGACGGGGTTGACGAAGAGTTGGAATTTTACTCAAATATAACAAAAGGGGAAGCCGCCTTTAAAGTGCTAAAATCCGATGGGTGCAATTACGAACAATGGAATTTCCCCGGATATTATGAACCCTATTCTGACCGCCATTTTTGCGCCGACTTAAACAAAGACGGCTTTCCGGAGGTTTATGTGTTTTATTACAAGAATGATTCAGTCTTTATGGGTGCCGTCCAGCCCTATCCCGACAAGAAAGTGCTCTTCCTCAAAAGGTTTATCACTTGCATAAACAAACGGGATGGAAAAATTGACTTTGCTATCGGTGGTTTACAAACAACTGATATAAACGGAGATGGAAACAAAGATCTAATTTTTGAGATCACAGCCGGCTATTCCAAACAACCCCGGAAAATATTCGTTTATAATCCCGTCACAGGGAAGTTTCGTTCTTCCAAATCGGTAGGCGCAAAGTTTGGGCACATAGTCATTGCCGACCTCAACAGGGACTCTGTTCCCGAAATCTACTGTGCCACTACAGCCAGTGGCAACATCCACGACAGCCTGCAGTTCCCTTACAACGATTACAGTTCATGGTTTATGGGATTCAACAACCACCTCAACTTTCTTTTTCCGCCGGTGAGGCTGGACCGGTATCCCCTGACCGGGAGAATTAGCCTTTTTAAAAACAGGAAAGGCCGCAAATTTATTGCCACAGCTGCCTATGACTACAACGAAAAAAAATACCGACTGGCGTTTTACACAGCCGGCGGAAAAGCATATTCCCGTTTTTCTTTTCCCCTGCCCTATTCATTCGTAAAAAACGGACAAACCTATTTTAAACCGGTTCAGTATCACGGGAAACCGTACATTTTTTTATGCAACAAGAACGGAATATTTTATTTGTATGATGAAAACTTTCATTTTAAAAAGGTAAAGACGAACCTGGCCGTGCAAACGTTGGATTTTACCGGAGATATTGATGGGGATAGCCATCCTGAATATATCTTTCGTTCCGGGCCCGGTTTCCGTTATACCATAACGGACCAAAACTTTAAAACCATTGCCAGGTTCCGGGCCAATTTTAAACCGGAAATCTATTACTATAAATGGGGTATTGACCATCAGGCAAACCATAAACGTTTCCTCTGCAAACAAAATTTGAGGACAATGGTCTTGTTTTCTTTCGGGCCGGATTACAACTATTATCTGAAATATCCGCTTTGGGCACTGATTTATATTGTGCTGGTTTTTGTCCTTTGGTTTACCCAGCACATGCAAAAACTACAGGCGCAACGCAAACAGCAAATTGAAGAAACCATTAACACACTGCAAATGAAAACCATTCGCAGCCAAATGGACCCGCATTTTATGTTCAATGTCCTCAACGGACTGGCCAGCAACATTGCGCAGGGAAAACAGGAACAGGCATACAATTATATCCTCCGTTTCAGTAAACTGCTGCGTAGCATGATGGACAAAGCAGAACGCATTGACATTAGCCTGGAGAAGGAACTTGCATTTGTCAATAACTATCTCGAGCTGGAAAAATTCCGGTTTAAAGAAAATTTTGATTTTGAAATAAAGGTAACGGAAAACACCAATCTTAACCAACGGATACCCCGTATGCTGGTGCAATTGCTGGTAGAAAACGCCATTAAACACGGACTCCGGAACCTGGAAGGCAGGAAAAAATTAAGTATCGACATAAAACAAAGGGATGGCAACACGGTAATTGTGGTGGAAGACAACGGCATTGGCCGGAAAGAAGCCTCCAAAATACCTTCCGGAAGCGGAAAAGGGCTCAAACTCATCCGGGAGCTCATAGCGCTGAACCGCAAAACAGGCGGAAGCAACATTACGCTTTCCTACAAAGACCTTTACCATCAGGACGGCACCCCTGCCGGCACACAGGCTGTCGTTGTCATACAAAAAGGGACTTCAAGATAACAAAACAGCTGTTCGTTCGGAAAAACGGGGTGTTTATTAAGAAAAACGGGCCATTTACTAAATGGATGACCAAACATTTGGAATTGTAAAAAATTCGGGGGAAATTGTCCTGCCAAAAATTATTAATTTTGAGAGCCTTGTAAAATTGCCAACCATGAATACTACCCTCACTTCCGTTATCATAGATGATGAACAAGACGCCATTGATGGCCTTCAACAAGTCCTGCAACAGGTAACCCCTGAAGTTTCCGTGGTAGGTACAGCCCGAAACGCCCAAAAAGGCCTGGATTTAATTATTGATGAACATCCCGATTTGATTTTTCTGGATGTAAACATGCCCAGGCACGACGGTTTCTGGCTGGCCGACAAGCTGAAACACTTCGAAAACGGTTCAGACATTATTTTTGTTACGGCTTACGACGAATACGCCATAAAAGCATTCAAATACTCGGCATTCGACTTTTTGGTTAAGCCGGTAAGCCCGGCTGACGTACAAAACAGCATAATGCGGTACGGGAAACTTCACCACCCGGAACCCATGGCAGAAAAGATACAACGCCTTACAGATTACATCAATCAGGCCAAGCTGAAACTGAACACACTGTATGGCTTTGTCATGGTCAGCCCCAAAGACATTGTTTATTGCCAGGCCGAAGGTGCCTACTGCGGGATATTTCTTACCAGCGGTAAAGAAGAACTCCTCAGCATGCACCTGAAACTGCTGGAGAAAAAACTGCCTTCCCAAATTTTTATGCGCATCAACCGGTCAACAACCATAAACCTCGATTACCTGGAAAGCTTCAACCGGAAGACA
>JALUYM010000407.1 GCA_027018745.1 Bacteroidales bacterium
CCCCACCATCATAAACTCTTCGGGCCGGACATCAAGACGTTTCAGCAGTTTGGCATAGTTCTCCTTTTTTTTGTCGCTCATTACCTCAATATGGTGAAAACAGGTGCTTAGTCCCGACTTTCGCAGTTTCCGTTCCTGGTCGAGCAAATCACCTTTTGTGATCATAACCACCGGAAAGCGGTCTTTGAAATGTTGCAACACTTCGCGTGTACCTTCCAGCAAGATTACCGGTTTGTTTAACAACGCTTTTCCCAGGTCAATAATCTTTCCAATGGTCTCGGAAGTGACTTTTTTATCGCTGATTTCCAAAGCCGTTTGGGCCATGGAAAGCACAAAGCCTTTGGCTCCGTATCCGTACAGGGGAAGGTTTTTGATTTCCATCGCATATAAATGCTCCATAATCTCTTCCCGGGAAGCAAACTTCGCTATAAGTTTGACAAATTCCCTTTCCGTTTCACGGTAATAAGTTTCGTTCACCCAAAGGGTATCGTCGGCATCAAAACCGAGAATTTTTATTTCTCCCATACTCTTCATTTTAAAAGAAGATAGTTCATACCAGTTTATTAAACAGGTTTATGAAATTCAAAATATCTGAAAAGGCAACCTGTGTTTTTATTTTTTCACTTTTTGAAACAAAGCCTTCAGGCATTCTTTTTTCACACAAAACCAAGGTGTTTGTTTCATATAATGACGGTAAATTTCTCCGAATTTGCGTAAAGCTTCCGGTTCTTCCACCCATTTGATCATCAGCAGCATGAATACTGCCTCTGCCGGGGCAATCACCAGGACGAACGAAGGAGATCCGGCCAGGAAAGCAAAAGCAAACGGAAAAAACAAAAGGCCCAAATGCATGGGATGGCGCATGTGTTGGTATATTCCACTGGTTACCAGCCGATTGGTTTCCATACGGGGTAATGTTCCTTCTCGACCATATTTTGCCAATGTACGGCCGGTGTTCCGGCTTATGGTTATGACCATTTTCAGGAGTATCAGGCCAATAATAAAACCTGTTAAATGAACCCACAAATTGTTATAAAGTTTTGGGAACCATTGCCGGTCGAGGAGCAGTCCTCCCCAAATACCGCCTGCCAGCATGACCATCCAGACAATCATGCGCATTGCTGTTTTCATAGTTTGAGATTTAAGAGGACAAAATTAATTTTTTCTTCTATGCCGGGAAAATGCAATATGTGGCAGGCCGGGCAAAGTATTTTACTGATAAATTCGCAGTTTGTCCAGTGCTTCCTGGTATTTTTTTGCATTTTTTTGATGCTGACGGTTTGTCTCCGAAAAAACATGATAGCCCGACATGTCGCTTTTTGCACAGAAATAAAGATAATGCGATTTCTTATAGTTTAAAACAGCATCGATGGAAGAAATGGAAGGAATGCAAATGGGCCCTGGTGGCAATCCTCTGTGCCGGTAAGTATTATAAGGAGAATCAATATCTTTTTGGATATTTAAAACGCGGTGAATGTGCGGATCGCCCAAGGCAAAAACAACAGTCGGGTCGGCCTGCAGTCGCCAACCGTCATGTAACCGGTTTATATAAACACTGGCAATCAGTGGTTTCTCACTGTTTTTGTTGGTTTCTTTCTCTACAATGGAGGCCAGGATAACAACTTGTGAGGGTGTTAACCCTATGGCACGGGCTTTAGCCAGCCGGCTGGCATTCCAGAACCTGTGATATTCCCGGATCATCCGATCGACAAATTCTTTGGCTGTGGTATTCCAATAAAACCGATAAGTATTGGGAATAAAAATGGTGGAAACGGGAATGGTATCCATTCCTGCTTTTTTCAAGTCGTTGCTGTCAGTCAGAAAATGAATGATATCGGAAGAATCGGCTTCAATTTGCCTGCCAACTTTTCCTGCCAATTGATAAATATCGCGCACGTTGTTAAAAGTAACATTGACAGGTACTTGTTTTCCCGCCCTTAGCATACTGACAAGCTGATTATCGGACATGCCGTTGACAAGGATATAGCGGCCCGGTTTTACAAGCCGGGGCAATTTGCGTTTTTTTGCCCACCATTCAAAATTTTTCCTGTGTATTATCAGGCCCTTTTCATAAAGTATATCCTTTAATTGCTGAAAATTGGCGCCTGTAGGCACATAGATGCTGACTTCCTCGTCGTTGGGAGTCCATACATTGGGAGATTCAATTACCTGGTATAAAAAGAAACCAACACCCAGTGCCAGGATGATCAATACAAACAATAATCCCAGGATAAAGCGGGAAAACAGGCTGCGTTTTTTATGTGGCAGACCATATTTTGAATGGTAGTAAGCCATAAATATTTCCTTTAATCTTTTGAAATGCGTTGTAACAGATATTCATCCACCCACTCTCCATTTACTCTGTTCCACTGTTTTTTTACCCCTGCTACTTCAAACCTCCTGCTTTCAAAAAGTCTGAGACTTGCTTCGTTTGTCTGTTCAACGTTGCAATAAAGCTGATGCAAATTTAAAAAATTAAACCCATACTCTATCAACAGGTCCAGTGCCTGCCCGGCAAGCGAACGCCCCCGGTATTTTTCGAGGATGGCTATCCCCACGCCTGCCCGACGGTTGATGGCATCCAGGGCGAAAATGTCGGCTGTGCCGATGGCGACCGGTTTTCTGTTTTCTGTGCTTTCAATGTATTCGATGATAAACCGGACCTGGCCGGCTGCAAACGGCTCCTGTTTGTTAACGGAAAAGATATATTGTTCCAGATCGAACCGGGAAAACGGAACCAATGTTTGTGAAACATGCCAAAGTTTCCGATCATTTTCCAGTTCGAAGAGAAAGTCAACATCCTGTGGTTCAGGAGCTCTTAGCTTTATGTTAACATGCTGCATCATGGCTCACAAAATTGCAAAATTCCTTCGTATTTAACGTCATTTTTGTCAATTTCTTTTATGAAAAGTTCATTATCTTTAATTCAAATAAGAAATGCGGCTTAATGTAGCTGAAATTTATTATCTTAGCTTTTTCAATCATTAACATGCCGGTAGCGGTCATGGTTGGTAAATGTAACAGAACTTTTCGTGTGATCAGGTTGAATGGTGTGTCGTTAATGGCAGGGTTTGTTCTCTTTTATCTTGTTGATATGGTGTCTGGTGTGGAAGTGTATTCTTTTACAGGCAATGTGGGGTTTCCGGTGGTAAAAATGACTTTACTGAATAACAGGCATGATTCTTGTTAAAGACATTTGTGCAGTGTTTTGAAGTTTATTGTATGTCAAGGATTGGATCAGAGGCATGTTATCAGGTTCTTAATATAGGTGGATATGGGTTTTGCTTTTTTAACAAAAGGGTTGTAACTTTTTTTGTAAAAGCAACTATAATGAAATATAATTTGAATGTTTAATCTTAAAAAATTTAAACCATGAGCAGCAACAATTCACATTCAGGATTTGCATTTTTCTCAGGTATGGTTATCGGCGCCGCTATTGGAGCCATAGCCGGCTTGTTGTATGCACCTGAAGCAGGCGAAGAAACACGGAAAAAAGTTGTCGATAAAACAAAAGAACTGTCCGATGAACTTTTAGATCAGTTTGATGACCTGAAAGAAAATGTTAATAAAATTTTGGACGATGTAAAAAAAACAGGTACGGAACTGGTACAGGATGTTAAAAAAGCGGGCACTGATGTGCTGGAAGATGTCAAAAAAACAGGGGAAACTGTTATTGAGGATGTCAAAAAGGCTTCCAAAAGCTAACAGTTCTTAAAAATATTATCCAACCAGTCATCCTGTGAAAATTCGGGATGATTGGTTTTCATTTTTTATCATATTATGAAAAAAGGAAAAAATAAGATGGGGAATCCCGATTTTAAACAGCCGGTCAAGGAACTGATTGATGAGGTGAAGAGGTATATTGATATGCAGTTGGAATATAATAAAGTAACCTATCGTAAAAAATCGGCTGAATTGGTGGCCCAATTGTTATTGGTATTTATGATTTTCGGGATTTTTGTTTTTGTTCTAATGTTTTTATCTTTTGCTTTTGTCAACTGGTATGCAACCGTTGGCGGAGGTACACGGACGGGGGGATTTTTATGGGTTACTGCTTTTTACCTTTTGCTGGCACTCATTATTTATGCTTTCAAAGAACCCCTTATTTTTTCCAATGTCAGGAAAATACTGGGGAAAAACCTTTCCAGTACGAGGGAAAAACAATTTCTTGCCGGTTCGGGTTTCGCCAATGAAAAAATGACAGACAAATATCTCGAACATTTGCGGGATGAAAACAAAAAGCAGGGAAACAGCGTACAGCATAAATGGCAAACTGTTAACGAAACATTTAACCTGATAAATATTGCCAAAGCCATGTTTCATTCCGGGGTTCAGGCTTTTGCCACCACCAGGAATGTTATCCAAACCGCTCTACAGGTATCCAAAAAACTAAAATCAAGGAGGGGAAAAAACCGTGATAAGGGGCAAGACCGTGGAAAGGACATTGCCAAAAATCAAATAGAAAACCAATAATTTCTTGTGGGGATAGACAAAACAAATGCTTGTCAGAGTGAAAGACAGGTCAAATGGTCATAATATCCTTTTCCTTGGTTTCCAGAAAGTTTTCAATTTTGGAAATATATTTGTCGGTTAGTTTCTGAATTTCATCCAAAAGTCGTTTTACCTCATCTTCGGGAATCCCCTCTTTTTCCAGCTTTTTAGCATCTTCGTTGGCGCTGCGGCGGATATTCCGAATGGCTACTTTGGTTTCTTCAGCCACCTGTTTGGCTTTTTTTACGAGGTCAATACGGCGTTCTTCCGTGAGTGGCGGAACGTTAATGCGCAAAATTTCACCTTCGTCCATGGGATTAAAACCGAGATTGGCATTCATGATAGCCTTTCGGATGTCTTGAATAGAACTTTTATCAAACGGTTGGATAACAATAGAGTGGGGGTCGGGCGTATTGATATTGGCTGTTTGTTCGATGGGCGTCGGCGTACCGTAATATTCTACTTTTATGCCGCTAAGCATACCGGGAGTGGCTTTTCCTGCCCTGATCTTCTGGAATTCTTTTTCCAAATGCCGGATAGAATGTCCCATACTTTCTTCGGCTTCTTCTAAAACAAATGTGGCGTCGTCAGTCATAGCTAATTTTTTTTGTTGGACAAATTTATGAAAGTTCAACATACCCGTGACAAAAAATGTGTTAAATATGTACTGGCGAAGGTAAGCTATAAATTTATATTTTTGTTCAAAACAAATTGCCATGTCAGAAACCTTGGTTGTCTTACTGCGGGAAATGTCCGTTTATCAGAAAAATAAACTCGTTTTGGTCCATGTTAACTTGAAGGTTGAACAAGGGGAATTTGTGTACCTTATCGGGAAAACAGGAAGTGGTAAGTCAAGCCTGTTGCAGACATTGTTTGCCGAATTGCCGGCTGATGCCGAAAAGGCTGAAGTTTGCGGTTTTGACTTAAAAAACCTGAAGCAGAAAGATATTCCTTTTTTACGACGAAAAATGGGGATTATTTTTCAGGATTACCGTCTTTTGGAAGACCGTACGGTTGAAGACAACCTCCTTTTTGTTTTGAAAGCCACCGGCTGGAAAGATAAAAAGGCCATTAACGAGCAGATTATGTCGGTTATGTCGGATGTGGATATGATTGCCAAACTGAAAGCTTTTCCGCATCAGCTTTCGGGGGGAGAACAACAACGTGTGGCCATTGCCCGGGCACTGTTGAACAACCCCGAGTTGTTGCTTGCCGATGAGCCTACCGGTAATCTTGATCCGCAGACTTCCAACGAAATTATGCGGCTTTTGTTAAAGATATGTGAAGAAGGCCGCGCTGTGATCATGGCTACACATAATTACAACCTGATCCATAAATTTCCCGGACGGGTGGTGAAGTGTGAGGAAGGCAGTATTACCGATTCAGAAAATAAGGTCAATTAATCGTTTTACATTGTCCCTGTTTTTGTAAACAGTTTGCAACAGCATTTGCCGTTCTGCTTTCATGGCAGGGGTAAATTCCCTGTCGAGAAGTCCCGTCAGCAGATTTTTCATTTCATCCATGTCATTGGCCAGCACGCAAAGTTTGTCAAGATGGGTTCCGGCGTGCATCTTATCATTTGTCAGCACGAACCTGCCGTTGTACAGGGCGTTTAATAATTTGAGTTTTAAGCCGGTGGCCTGGCGGGTAAAAAAAATATTTACCTGGGCATTTGCTATCAAGTGATGGAGACTGCTATCATCGGGGTTGGGAATCAATGTGGCATACGGATGGGCTTTTATCAGCCTTTGCAACGATGCGGGTGGATCCAATCCGGCTATTTTAAAAGGAATTTTTGTGCCGTTAAAAACTTTTTTCAACAAGGTTGTTACCGCATGGATGTTTTCAGGTACAGAAAGATTACCGTGATAAAGCACATATTTTCCTTTTCCGGTCAGGCTTTCCACTGCCGAAAAGGATGA
>JALUYM010000408.1 GCA_027018745.1 Bacteroidales bacterium
CCCTGTTGTTGGCAACTATCGGATGGACGAGAGCACAGGTTTCGGGCTCTTCTGTGAAAGTGAAATATTTTTCACTTAAACAAGCGGTGGCTTATTCCATGGTACACAACTATGGAGTGATTAATTCGGGCAAAGACTTACAAATTGCAAAGTTAAAAATCAAAGAATCTCTGGCACAGGGACTGCCGCAGGTGAACACAGCCGTTGAATATAAAGACAATATTGCCCGTCCGGTTTTCATTTTGCCTGGCAAATTGACGGGGAGGCCGGGCCAGGGTATTCCGGTACAATTTGGGACACGCTTCAATGCCAACTTTAGCGGAAGCATAACACAGCTTATTTTTGATGGTCGTTATTTTATCGGTTTAAAAGCAGCCAGGATCACACTTGAGCGTACCAGCAAAGAATTTTTTAAAAATAAACTGGCTGTGCAGGAACAGGTTTCCGATGCTTATTTTGATGTGCTCTCGGTTGCCGAAAGTGTGCATATTATCGATTCAACCTTGCGGGTTACCCAAAAACTTGCCAATGAAACAAAACAAATTTATAAATCGGGCATGGCCACCGAAACAGATGTTGAACAGTTAGACCTGTTGGTTTCCAACCTGAAAGCATCCGATACTTACCTGCGGAACCAATATGGTATTGCACAGGCTTTTCTAAAATTTTATCTTGGCCTCGGCGAAAAAGACAGTATTGTCCTCACCCAGACCCTGCCGGAACTTATTTGGCAAAAAACACATAACCCTCTTCTTTTACAGACATTTAATATTGCTAACAATATTGATTATCAAACAGTTCAAAAAAACATTGCCCTGGCAGGATTAAAGATAAAATTAGCCAAAGCTGCTTTTATCCCTTCGTTAAATGCCATTGTCAATTATCAGACACAAGCCCAGCGCAATGTCTGGAATTTTTTCAAAACAGGTCAGAAATGGTTTCAGAGTGCTTCCTATGGTATCACCATGAGTATTCCGATTTTGTCGAGTGGTGCCCGTATGGCCAAACTGAAACAAGCAAAAATTGCTTATGACCAGGCACAGGTTTTAGAGCGGCAAACGGCAGCACAGCTGAACATTCAATATCAGACTGAAAAAAATGATTTTCGAAATGCGTTAAGTGTTTACCACAACAAATTGGCAAACCGTAAGGTGGCGGAGAAAATTTATCGTAAAACTGCAGAAAAATATACCCACGGTATGGCTTCCAGCCTTGATTTGCTTAATACTCATAATCAGTTTCTGAAGGCGGAAAGCGATTACATTACTGCAGGGCTGAACCTGTTAAAATCGGCTGAAAAACTGGAAATACTTTTAACCAAAGCACAATGAATATAATATTGGGCCGGCGAAGAAATGTTTTTAAAAGAACTTTTTAAAATGGTTATACCGTCATTAATAATTTATTATGGCCAAAGAACTTAAAAAACAATAACAAGATGAAAGAAACAGAAATTATTGCTCAGGTAGCCAAACTTTACAACAAATACGGCATTAAAAGTGTTACTATGGATGATGTTGCCCGCGAATTGGGCATTTCCAAAAAAACACTCTATGATTATTTTTCCGATAAATCCAGTCTGGTAAAAGCAGTTATTGACTACCTCATTGAAGAAAAAATAACTTTTTTCGCTTCACAAAAAAAGGGAAAAGAAAATGCGGTGGAAGAACTTCTTTTTATTTTCAGGTTTTATCTGAACACGGTTCGTGAGTTTAACCCTTCATTTGAATTTGACCTGAAAAAATATTATCCGCAGATTTATGCCGAGGTTAAGGAAAGAAAACGTCGGGGGATTCTCGAAAACACGCTCGCTAACCTGAAAAGAGGAAAAAAAGAGGGGTTTTTCCGACAGGAACTGAACGAAGATTTTATTTCCCGCTTGTATGTTTTACGCATCGAAAGTCTTCAGGAAAGTGACCTCTTTACACAGGAAGAGATTTTTTCGCAGGAACTTTTTGTTGAAATGTTCTTTTATCATTTGTATGGGGTTTTGAATGAGAAGGGATTGGATTATTTAAAAAATCATTTGGAAAAATTTATGTCTTCAAAATAAATATTGAAAAAAATCATGAAAAAATATTTTTTATTGGTGATTTCTTTACTGCTCTTTGCAGGATGTGCAAATAGAAAAAAACCGGGGATCGAACAACAGATCATAGCCTATCAAAAAAAGGTTGTGGCTATCAATAAAAAAATTGACAGGCTGCAACAGAAGTTGGATAAAGAAAACAGGGCCAAAGCCATAACTACCGGACGCAAAATTACCGTAAATGTTATGAAACTGAAGCCAACCGTTTTTCATCATTTTTTCAATGCTTCTGCCGAGGTTGAAAGTGTTCATGAAGCCTACATCAGCCCGGAAGTCAGTGGCCAGATTGAGGAAATTCTGGTAAAAGAAGGTGACCATGTAAAAAAGGGGCAATTGCTGGCCAGGCTCAATTCGGATGTGATGCAGGATAATATTCGTGAAGTCAAAACATCATTGGAACTGGCTTCATACACTTATCAAAAACAAAAAGCGTTGTGGAAAAAAAATATCGGTTCCGAATTACAGTATCTGCAAGCCAAAACAAATTATGAAAGCCTGCAGAACAAACTCGCTACCTTGCAAACCGAATATAAGCGTTCGTTTATCAGATCGCCTATTGATGGTTACGTGGATGCTATTGATGCAAAAGTTGGTGAGCTGGCTGTTCCCGGACAACGGTTTTGTCATGTGGTAAACCTGAAAAAACTTTACCTCAATGCACAGATTTCAGAATCTTATCTCCCTATAGTTCATGTGGGCGATCCTGTGGAAGTCCGGTTTGCGGCATTTCCTTCCATTGTTTTGCACAAAAGGATTTATCGTATTGGAAAAGTGATCAACAAACAAAGCCGGACATTTGAATTACAGCTGAAAATAAACAACCCGAAACAATTGTTAAGGCCTAATCTGTTGGGCATTATCCGGATCAAAGATTACACTAATCCCCATGCCATTGTGGTGCCTTCCTCTCTCATTCACGAGGATATTCAGGGATATTATTTGTATGTGGTTGTTCACCGGGACGGAATGGAATTAGCAGAAAAACGATACATCAAACCCGGCAAAACATTCAATGACGAAACAGAGGTTGTTAGTGGCTTAAAAGCTGGTGAGACAATTGTAACACAGGGTTATAACAATGTAACCAACGGTTCTGTTTTGGTTATTAAAAAATAAGGTCTTTTAAATCAAAAAAGGTTAAACAGGCTTTTTATTAAATGATGAAGCATGAACACAAAGGAAGAAATTGAAGAAAAAAAAGTTATCCGTGATTTTAAGCTTTCTACCTGGGCACTGAACAATAAGAACACGGTTTATCTTTTTACGTTAGCGACCATTATTTTCGGCTTTATTGCTTATGTGTCGTTACCCAAAGAACTTTATCCTGATGTTAAGATCCCTACGGTTATGGTGCAAACCATTTATCCCGGTAATCCGCCCGTCGACATGGAAAATTTGATTACCCGACCGTTGGAAAAACAAATTGAATCGGTAAAGGGAATCAAAAAAATGACCTCTATCTCGTCGCAGGATGCCTCCAGTATTTTTGTGGAATTCCACACCAATGTGGATATTCGTAAAGCGCTCGACGATATTAAAGATGCGGTGGATAAAGCCAAAGAAGACTTGCCGGATGACCTGCCACATGCTCCACAGGTTACAGACATTGATGTCTCCGAGTTTCCGATTATTAATGTGAACCTTTCGGGAAATTTCAGCCTAAGCGAACTAAAAGGATTTGCCAATGATTTAAAAGATGAATTAGAGACCATTTACGAAGTCTCCAAAGTGAACATTACCGGTATCACCGACCGTGAGGTTAAAATTTATCTGAACCCGTTCAAGATGGCAGCTATGCAGGTAAGCTTTTCCGATGTGGAAAATGCAGTGAAATTCGAAAACATGTCTGTTTCCGGTGGTGAAGCCAAAATTGGCAAAATTGACCGGGCTGTCCGTATTGTCGGTGAATTTAAAAATCCGAAAAATATTGCCAATATTATTGTGAAACGTGACCGGGGAAACATTGTGTACCTGCGTGACATTGCAACGGTTGTATATGGGTTTAAAAAACGGGATAGTTATGCCTATCTGGATAAACAGCCGGTAGTTACATTGCAGATTGTGAAAAAAAGTGGTGAAAACCTGCTCGCTGCCACCTCAAAGGTTTTTCAGGTACTGAAAGAAGCCCGTCAGTCTAAAATGATCCCCGACAACCTGAAGATTACCATTACCAACGACCAGTCAAATAAGGTAAAAGTTCAGTTAAACAACCTGGAAAACAATATTATCATGGGGATGATCTTTGTTGTGGCCGTTCTTTTTCTGTTTTTGGGTACACGCAACTCCCTGATTGTAGGCTTCTCTATTCCCATGTCGATGCTCATCACTTTTATGGTTATGGGACTGGCTGATTATAAAATTAATATCATGGTGCTTTTTGCCTTGATCCTGGCACTGGGGATGCTGGTCGATAATGCCATAGTGGTTACCGAAAACATTTACCGGTTTGTTCAGCGGGGCTATCCGGTAAAAGAGGCTGCCCGCCAGGGTGTTGGCGAAGTGGCCATGCCCATTATCTCTTCCACGGCCACTACACTGGCTGCTTTTCTGCCGTTGGTTTTCTGGCACAGCATTATAGGCGAATTTATGAAATATCTTCCTGTTACTTTGATTGTTGTGCTTACCGCCTCGTTGTTTAATGCGCTGGTCATTGTTCCCGTTGTTTTTGTTGACTTTTACAAACCGGGAGATAATAACCCCTTGCCCAAAACAAAAAGAAGCCTGCGCCTCGCCGGTTTGTTTTCTGTTCTTGCTGCCATCGCATTTGTGGCAAAATGGAATGTTGTGGGTTCACTTCTTACAGGGGCTGTTATTTTGGGATTGTTGAACCTGGCTTTTTTAACCAGACTTGCTATCTGGTTTCAAAAAGTATTTTTGGTCTGGCTGGAAAATACCTATTTGAAATTTATCCGGTTTGCTATTCGTAAAAACAATGCATATTGGATGATTGCCGGTACTTTTCTTATGTTGTTTTTAACTGTCGGTTTCTATTTTGGCAGCAAACCCAAAGTAGATTTTTTCCCTTCTTCTGATCCCAAATTGATTAACGTAATTGCCCAAATGCCCATCAGTACCGACATAAAAGTTTCTGACTCTATTATGCAGGTGATCCAGTCAAAAGTTTATCAAATTATCCAGCCTGATATGAACATAGTGAAATCTGTTTTGACCATCACGGGAAAAGGTGCTGTGGGGCAAAATGCAGGTTTCATCAACCGGGGCGGTGCCCCCAACAAAGGAATTATCACCATCAATTTCGTAGACTTTCAAAAAAGGCACGGCATCAATACTTTCAACATTATGCGACAACTTGCCGATTCATTGATCGGCAGATATCCCGGCGTAAGTATTTCCCTCGAGAAACAACGGGAAGGCCCTCCGGTAGGATATCCTATTAATATTGAAATCAGTGGAAAGAAATTCGGGATGCTGGTTGCAATTACCGATAGTATTAAAGCCCTGATTAACAGGCAGAATATTCCTGGTATTGAAGGCTTGGACATGGATCTGAACGTAAATAAACCCGAATTGCTTGTTAAGATTGACAGGGACAAAGCCCGTCGTTTTGGCCTGTCAACAGGACAAATTGGCGATGTTATCCGTACTGCCCTTTTTGGTAAAGACATTTCTGATTTTAAACAGGGTGAAAATGAATACAAAATCAGGATGTTATTGGCCAACAAATACCGTTATAATATTTCCGACCTGATGAACCAGCGAATTACCTTTCGTTCCCAGTCTACCGGAAAAATTATTCAGGTCCCGATTTCAGCGGTAGCTACCTATAAACTGGGTTCTACTTATGGGGCAATTACCCGTATCAACCGAAAAAGGGTAATCACATTACATTCTAATGTAATCAAAGGCTATAATGCCAATGTTATCAATGCCAAACTGAAAAAATTGCTGGCAGGTTATCCCATGCCGGCAGGTTATAAATATAGTTTTACCGGAGAACAGCAGTCGCAGGCCGATGCGGCAGCATTTCTTATGAAAGCCATGTTGATTGCCCTCGCATTGATCATGATTATTCTTGTTACCCAGTTTAACTCTTTTGTGAAGCCTTCCATTATCATGTTTAGTGTAATACTGAGTACAATCGGGGTCTTTGGCGGGTTGGCTACATTCCACATGGACTTTGTGGTGTTGATGACCGGTATCGGGCTGGTGTCACTGGCCGGTGTGGTGGTAAACAATGCCATTGTGCTTATTGATTACATCGGCCTGGTAAAATTGCGCAAGAAAAAAGAAATGGGTTTGTCCGAATCGGATGATTTGCCTATGGATGTGGCCAAGGAATGTATCGTTGTGGCTGGTAAA
>JALUYM010000409.1 GCA_027018745.1 Bacteroidales bacterium
TTAACAAAAGATTGTCCATTAAATTCAGAAACGCCATAAGGCGTTCCCAACCAGATATTTCCCTGTTTATCAACGGCTATAGCAGTAATATCATGGTAAATCAATCCGCTTTTATCCTGCCAGTTGATAAAATGCTGCCCATCAAATTTGGAAAAACCATATTTTGTCCCTATCCATATATTCCCTTTTGTATCTTCCGTAAGGCATGTTATTTCATTGTTAATCAATCCGGAATTAGCGGAGGTATAATATGTCCATTTTTCAGCGGGGCCTGCTCCGGGAATTTTATTACAGGCCCCCAAAGCCAAAAGCATTACCGCCATAAGGGTAACCAAACCAAAAGAAATATGGTTTGACCTGTTTTTCATTTATTTAAAAAATTCATGTTTATTTCATGTTTTAATTCTTTCAGGTTCAGTTTAATCCTGGAAACCACCATGTCAATAGCCACTTTATTTTGCCCCCCTTCCGGTATGATCACATCAGCGAAAAGCTTGGTAGGCTCAATAAACTGCTGGTGCATGGGTTTCACAAAAGTGGCATAATGGACCAAAGCATCATCGTAATTTCTGCCTCTTTCCTGTATGTCACGACGGATAATCCGCATCAGCCGCTCATCGCTATCGGTAGAAACAAACAGTTTAACATCAAGAAGCCCGCGCAATATCGGATTGTTCAGGATCAAAATACCTTCAACGATCACCACCTCTTTGGGCCTGACTTTTTGTGTTTCTTTTGCCCTGGCACAGGTAACATAGGAATAAATGGGCATTTCGATGTCCCTGCCCTCCTGCAACATTTGAATATGTTTGATCAGCAGCGGCCATTCGATGGAATTGGGATGGTCGAAATTGATCTTCAGTTTCTCTTCCGGGGCCAGATCCCCGTTGTCGTAATAATAAGAATCCTGCGATATTACGGCTACAGAATCTTTGGGTAAAGCTTCCACAATTTTATTGACGACGGTGGTTTTTCCGGAACCACTACCTCCTGCAATACCAATAATCAGCATGTAATTGTTGTTTTTGTTTATTCAAAAATAAGAAATTTAAATCAATATCCTTCAAAACGGCAAAAAAGTCGTGCCGGATTATTTTTTATCTGTTTTGTTTTCACAAAACTCGGTCAACACCCCAAAAGTGGACCGCGGGTGCAAAAAAGCAATGTCGAGCCCTTCGGCACCTTTTCGCGGCTGCTGATCGATCAGATGTACCCCTTTACCAGCAGCTTCTTCCAATGCCTGCTCAATATTTCTGACAGCAAATGCTATATGATGTATCCCTTCCCCTTTTTTTTCTATAAATTTCCCCACCGGACCCTCGGGGTCTGTACTTTCCAGTAATTCTATTTTTGTTTGCCCTATCCTGAAAAAAGCAGTTCGTACTTTTTGACTTTTCACCTCCTCAATGGCGTAACAAGACAATCCAAGGATTTTTTCATAATAATCAATGGCTTTGCGCAAATCTTTCACAGCAATACCAATATGTTCAATATGTGTAAGTTCCATTAGGCAATAAATTGAAAATATTCTTCATAATTTGATTTTTCAAAGATAGGGAAAAATACTGCCATGATGGGCTACAACAGGAAGAGAACAGAAAATCAAGTGTTATCCGCTTCTTATGCAAGAAATCGACTGAACATTTTCCGTCACCAGCTTACATTTTCCATGGGAATATCCAACTTGTCTTCAAAACGGATCATGGCATTCATCAAACGGATACCGGAAAAAAGCTTTAAGTCGCCGGGCCGTATCCGTGCTGTTTCAACCCGTTCTGTCTCCAGCAATGCCGCACGTTGTGTTCCTTTCAGTAAGGGCTGTTCCGGCGTAAGCCACCGTTTCCTATTGAAGAACAGCACATTACAATAAGAGGTATCAGTAATCCATCCGTTTTTTACGATCAAAATATCATCTGCGCCTCCCCGCTGGCCAAACAACAGGTTCAGCCGGCTACGATCCTCATATTTTAAAGAATAATCCAGGTCATCGCATTGTACTAAACGCAGTGACCGGATAACAGGCAAAACATACGGCAGGAACCTGATTTCCCGGATTTGACTATCATAAACCACACGACATTTAAAAAGACCGTTTTCCAAATCGGCAAATTGTTCTTCTTTTGCCTTCTGCAAGCTGCTAAGCAACCTTGGTTCATTTTCCAAACCAAAGCATATTTTCTGCGAATATTTCATCCTCTGCCGGTGATATTTCAAATGGTCAAACCGGCCGTTTTCATATCGAATGGTTTCAAGTAAACGGCACATATATCTTTTCTATCAATTCGTTATATTCTTCTTCACAAAGGCTTTGGGCAGTAATACCGCCACCACTTTTGTATACCAGTCCATCAGGAGTTTTTTCAATAAAGCGTATCATCACCCCGCTGTCTATGCCTTCTCCATCAAAAATGCCCATGATACCGGTATAAAAACCACGTTCGTATCCTTCAACCTGCCTGATAATCTCCAGCGTTTTCTTTTTCGGGGCACCTGATATGGAACCGGCAGGCAGCATTTTCAGTAACAAATCTCCCGGTGCATGCAGGTATTCTTCCCGAATTTGGCCGATAATTTCCGAACTCATCTGCAAGATTTCATTTTTATTGGTTTTGATATGGTCAATATATCGAAACCGGGCGACTTTCACTTTACCGGCAACCCCGCTCAAATCATTGCGAATCAGGTCGACAATCGTAAAATGCTCGGCCAGTTCTTTTTCGCTGGCAAGCAATTTCGCGCGGGCATTTTCCTGCCGGGCATCGATAGTCCCTTTCATGGGAAAAGAACGGATAATATTATCTGCTGTCTGTACAAAAATTTCAGGCGAAAAACAAACAAACCGATCCTGAAAATAAACTTTATATTTTGCATTGCTGTGAAAAAAAATTTGTTTCAGGTGCAGATTACTTTCCACCCGGCTGGGGAACGTCAGGTTTAACAAAAAGGTATCACCACGGCGAATGTGCTGTTGAACCAACGAAAAAGCCTGGCAATAGCGCATGCGGGAAACCGGTATAACCGTAAAGTTGACCAGATTATCGGAGAATTGTTTTTCAGCAAAATTTCGATGGCCGTTGATGTCGTAAAGTATTTCTTCAGGATTGATCTCATCCAGCGGAACAACCACAGGCTGACGCAAGTCAAAGTCCATCATAAAAAAGAAAGGCCTCCTTTCCCTGCCCCAGCGGTTCATTTTCTCCCTGAAATTCCCGGTTGCGATGCTCATGGCAGTAATGAAAGGACAAAAGTAAACATTTCATCTTTCAGCCTAAAGCCCTTTCCCATGACGATTAGTCATATTTGCCCCTTCTTTTATCTTTGCAGAAAAAAACGTGTCGTTACTGATCATCGATAATTATGATTCATTTACTTTCAACCTGGTCCAATGTGTGGAAGAAGCGGGGGTAAAAGATTATCTGATAGTGAAAAACGATTGTCTGTCTGCCTTGCCTTCATCCCGGTTCGACCGGGTTCTCATTTCACCCGGGCCCGGCATTGCTTCCGAATCAGGACAGCTTTTAAATTTTATTCAAGAACATCACCAGCAGAAATCGTTTTTAGGCATTTGCCTTGGTTTTGAAGCCCTGCTGGAGTTTTTTGGTGCCAGGCTGAGCCTGCTTCCTGTCCCCATGCATGGCATTCAAAATGAAGGGATCATATTGCATAACGACTGTCTTTTTAAAAATTTGCCAAAAAATATCCTCATAGGGCATTACCATTCATGGTTCGTCAGGGAAGAAGATTTTCCACAGGAAACCGAAATACTTATGAAAGACAGTTCCGGGCTTATTATGGCTTTCCGCCACAAAAAATACCCTTTGCGTGCATTACAGTTTCATCCCGAATCGTACATGACCCCTTTCGGTAGCAAAATTATTGCAAACTGGCTGACAATGAAGTGACCCAAAAATCTCCTGTCACAATTTGAAGAATTGTTCCTATTTTTGAAAAGGCAAAAGAAAGACCTTAATTTATTTACATGAATTTAGAAGAAAACATTCGAAAAAATATTGTTGAAGCAGGATTAAAGCTGATACAAAAAGGATTAGTAACCCGCAGCTGGGGAAATATCAGTGTCCGGATAGATGAAAAGAACATGTTAATAACACCAAGCGGGCGCACCTATGAAAGCCTGAAACCCGAGGAAATTGTGTTGATGGATTACCGCAAACTCACTTTTGAAGGAAAGATCAAACCCTCTTCAGAGTACCACCTGCATGCTGAAATTTACAAGCGAAGAAAAGATATTCATGCCGTTATTCACACCCATCAAATGAATGCTACCACCGTGGCGACAGCACGCCGGGAAGTACCGCCGATTATTGATGACATGGTACAGATCATCGGTCCGTCGGTGCGGGTCTCTAAATATACCCTGGCGGGGACACAAAAATTTGCGAGATATGCAGTGAAAGCCCTCAGGGGAAGACAGGCCGCCCTGCTTGCCAATCATGGTGCTGTATGCACAGGCCGCAGCTTGGAAGAAGCCTTTGTTGTTTCGGAAGTGTTGGAAAAAGCATGCAAGGCTTTTATCGAAGCCGAGTTTCTGGGTGGTGCCAAATCCATTTCAAAATTTTCAGCTGCCCTCATGCATCAGGTCTACCTGAAAAAATATTCCAAACTGGAAGAAAAAAACAAATAATACTAATTTACAATTTTAATACCGGCAGCGGATACCGACACTATTTTCAGACTGACACCCTTTAAAATATTGAATAAAAAAAGGTTGCCCAAAAAGTAAGAAAAACCGTCATTGATTCTTCACCATAATGACTATGGTTAAACTTTTTGGACAGCCCCCGGTTCTAAAAATTCCGGAATTTATTATTTACACTTTAAAACTTGTTTCATTTGATATTTGGCAGCAGCCACGTTGGGGCCTTTTACCACATGTTTAAAAGCACTGCAAGCAGCGGCGTTTTCGTGTTTTCCCTGATAAGCCTGTCCGAGTGTAAAATAAATATCCGATTTATCGGAACTTTGCATGGTCAAAGCTTTTTTGGCAGCAGCAATAGCAGTATCCCATTTCTTCAGGTTTACATTTGCAATAGCGGTATAATAATAAAGATCGGAATTGGCAGCACCGTATTTTCTGGCATCATTTAAATATTCAAGTGCTTTTTGGGAATGCATTTTCTGCAACTGTTCAGCGCCGCTATTGAGTAATGTAGTAAAAGCCATATACTTGGCAGATGAATACCTTTGTGATGCCCTGGCATTGGTATTTGCCAGTTTTCCAAGCTGACCAAGGGCAGCTATCATGGCCGGTATATTTTTTTGTTCTCCG
Organism: Bacteroidales bacterium; assembly: GCA_027018745.1. Taxonomy (GTDB): domain Bacteria; phylum Bacteroidota; class Bacteroidia; order Bacteroidales; family F082; genus Sulfidibacterium. The sequence goes on from JALUYM010000409.1 coordinate 5,288, forward strand.
GCCAGGAGGGCTTTTCCGTAAAAAGCGTTGTAACAGTCAGGTTTTTCTTTTAATGCAGCAGCAAACTGAGCCTGGGCATCGGCAAATTTTTTCTGCGCAATAAATGAAAGCCCTTTGGAAGAATAAACCCTGGCGATATAAGTATGAGCATAGTTCTTGATTTTTTCATTGTTAATGGAAGTGGCCATGGCTTTGGCCTTTTTCAGCTGATCAATAGCCTGGTCAAATTTTCTGTTTTTATAAAGCATAATCCCGTTCCAGAAATAGGAATTAGCAAGTTGGGTTTCAACCTGCGATTGCAGGGAGGCGGCATCCGGTCCAATTGTTTTACACATCTTTAAAGCCTGTTCATACAATTTTACAGCCGGTCCGAAAGCCCTGGCTTTGTATTGTGCCGTTCCCTGGTTAAATTTTTCACCCGCCTGGGTAAGTGTTTGGGCATATAATCCCATACCAAACAACATGAGCCCCACAAAAAAGGCAGATTTTACTACTGTTTTCATTTTTCTTAGCCGTTTAATGTTAATAATAAAAAAGTGTCGCAAGATAATAAAATCCTGCATTTTACAAATGTTAAATAATTTTAAAGGAAATTTTTAAGGATAAAGCATTTAGATATTTACCGTTTCCATCTTTCTTTTATCTTTGCAGCCTGAAAAAAACAAGCCTCCTTAGCTCAGCTGGTAGAGCAGCTCACTCGTAATGAGCAGGTCGTGGGTTCGAGTCCCATGGGAGGCTCTAAAAAAAGCAACCGGATGTTCTTTTCCGGCTGCTTTTTTTATTTTGGAAAACTACAACAGGTATTATTTCTTCTTCCCGAACCACCGTTTCATAGCTATCTTACCCGTGTAGAGTGCATGGTACATCGAAGGAACAATGATCAGGGTCAGGAAGGTGGCAAATGTCAGACCAAAAATAACCGTCCACGACATGGGACCCCAGAAAGCGGTATTGTCCCCGCCAAAGAAAATTTGCGGGTTGAAATCTTTCATTAAAGTAATGAAATTGATGTTCAGCCCAATGGCCAACGGTATCAGCCCCAGTACCGTGGTAATCGCTGTCAGGAGCACCGGTCGCAACCGTGTTTTACCAGCCACAACGATACATTCCTTGGCCA